>CAMPJQ010000713.1 GCA_946886925.1 uncultured Terrimonas sp. | reverse complement strand
GAAAAGGGCCCATAGCTCAGCTGGTTAGAGCACCTGACTCATAATCAGGGGGTCGCAGGATCGTGCCCTGCAGGGTCCACCTTTTAAAAGCATTTGTAACTTCGGTAACAAGTGCTTTTTTATGTACTTTCTATACAGTTTGAATTCTCCTTCCCGGAAAAAATATTATATCGCTTACACAAAAACATACAGGATTCCCAAGGAGTAAAAGATTGGGAAATTATATATGGAACAAATCCAGGCTGAACCAGGAGGTTCGGAGGGTCGCAGGATCGAAAAAGATTGGCAAATTATTTATAACAGAGCGCCTCGCTTACAAATTCTATATTCTTCTTCCAGGCTGAACTTTTGATTTTGCTAATCGTTGAAATAGACACAATTCAGTGCTTTATTTTTTAAAAGCTTATTTAGAAAGTGGTAAATTTAAGATACAAATGATTGGCGCCATTCTAACCTTCAAAATTGAACAGGATGTCGAAGAAGAATATTTTGATTACCGGGGGGGCAGGTTTTATCGGGAGTCATTTGGTTGACGCGTTATTAAGCGAGGATAATTACGAACTTTACTGTATTGATAATTTCGATCCTTTTTATGCTTCATCCATTAAAAAACAAAACCTTGAAAATGCCAGCGATAATCCCGCATTTCATTTATTTCAACTGGATCTGTCAATTACCTCTTCTGAAGAGCTTTTAAAAATTTTCAGTTCTGTTTCTTTTGATGCAATCATTCACCTGGCGGCACGTGCCGGAGTACGCCCAAGTATTGAGCAAGCCAAGACCTACTACGATATAAATGTTATGGGCACTTTGTGCCTGCTGGAATTTGCCAGGCAGGCCGGTATACAATTCATCGCTCTACGCTTATTTACAGTATATGGTCCCAGGCAAAGACCCGACCTCGCTATTCATAAATTTTATAATCTTATAAATGAACAACGCCCCGTTATTTTGTTTGGCGATGGACATACGCTTCGGGACTATACCTATGTAAGCGATATTGTTTCAGGAATACTGGCAGCCCTGCACTACCAATCTGGCGAAAGTACTGTCTTTAACCTTGGTGATAACAGGCAGGTGTCTTTGTTGCAATTAGTACAGACTCTCGAATCATGCATGCAAAAGAAAGCGATTATCAATTGGCAGGAGGAGCAGCCGGGAGATGTACCGCAAACTTTTGCCGATATTTCAAAGGCTGGAAATTTACTCAATTATCATCCGGGTATAATGCTTGAAGAGGGCTTGCAACAATTTGTTGATTGGAAAGAAAAACAAGAATTGTTAGTTAATCCGGGCGGGCAATAATAAATAAAAACATGAAATTGATTTCCGTAGTCATCGCATTGCATAATGAAGCGGACAATATTTCAACTTTGATTGAACAAATAACCACTGCCCTGCAGGGTCATAACTATGAAATGATATTGGTAGACGATGGTTCAACCGATACATCAGTAAAAATTATAAAAGAGAATCTGCTGCCTGGTATAAAATTAATTGTACTTCGCAAGAACTATGGACAATCAGCTGCGATGGCTGCTGGTATTGATGCGGCAAAAGGAGAATATATCGTAACAATGGATGCTGATCTGCAAAATGACCCTTCAGATATTCCCATAATGTTTGAAAAACTCCGGACAGAAAATTGGGAATTAGTGGCAGGGATACGGGCAAACCGAAAAGATGCCCGTATAAGAAAAATACCAAGCAGGATTGCTAACAAACTCATCAGGACAACAACCGGAGTAACATTGCATGATTATGGTTGTACGTTAAAAATTTTCCGGCGTGATATAGCAAAAAACCTGGAATTGTATGGAGATATGCACCGTTTTATTCCTGTATTGGCTGCACTGCAAGGAGCGAAAATGACAGAGATGCCGGTGAAGCATCATCCGAGAATTCATGGAAAATCCAAATATGGTATGGGTCGCATTATTAAAGTGATTAGTGATCTCTTGTTGGTTTTATTTATGCAAAAATATTTTCAAAGACCCATGCAGATATTTGGGCCCGTTGGAGTGTTGTTATTTTTTTTAGGGTTTCTTATCAATGTATACCTCTTGATTATCAAATTGGCGGGAACCCGGATTGGTAACAGGCCTCTCTTGATCCTGGGGGTAATTTTATTACTGGCAGGCTTACAGTTGATCTTGTTTGGTATTGTCGCCGAAATATTGATGCGTACTTATTATGAATCGCAGCATAAAAAGGCTTTCAGGATAAGATCAGTCTTTGAATACAATAGCATCCCGGTATGAAGAAATGGATATCTGCCTTATTGAAATGTGTAATTGCAGCTATAGCGGTATACTTTGCTTTGCGCCAGGTAAATTGGACGGAATTGAAAAACCTCAAGTGGAGTGCTTCGGTTGCATGGCTGATACCTGCTATTATCTTTTTTAATTCTTCACAGTTTTTAAGTGCTTATAGATTACTACAATTCTACAAACTTCTTGATACAACTATAAGCTATTTATTTAATCTACGCTTGTATTATAC
>CAMPJQ010000712.1 GCA_946886925.1 uncultured Terrimonas sp. | reverse complement strand
TGGTAATGTTTCCCATTTACGAATATGGAAGCGAGGCTCAGCGAAAAAAATATTTGCCCAAATTAGCCAGTGGTGAATGGCTGGGCTGCTTTGGCTTAACAGAACCTGATCATGGTTCCGATCCCGCGGGTATGCTTACCCATTTTACAGATGCCGGCGATCATGTTATATTAAATGGGGCTAAAATGTGGATCAGCAATGCACCCCATGCGCAGGTAGCCGTTGTATGGGCAAAAGACGGGAATGACGATGTTCGCGGCCTCATTGTGGAAAGAGGAATGGAAGGTTTTAGCACACCCACTACTCATGGCAAATGGAGCCTGCGGGCATCTGCCACAGGCGAACTGGTTTTCGACAATGTAAAAGTGCCCAAAGAAAATATTCTGCCCAATGCAAAGGGATTACGAAGCCCCCTGGGCTGTTTAACCAAAGCCCGGTTTGGCATTGCATGGGGCAGTATTGGCGCCGCTATGGATTGCTACGATACCGCATTAAGATATGCCAAAGAAAGAATTCAGTTTAGCCGCCCGATCGGTGGTTTTCAGTTGCAACAGAAAAAACTGGCCGAAATGATCACGGAGATCACCAAAGCCCAGTTGCTGAACTGGCGGGTAGCAGTATTGATGAATGAAGGAAAGGCAACACCACAACAGGTTAGTATGGCCAAACGCAACGGCTGCGAAGTAGCCACCAATATATGCCGCGATGCCCGGCAAATGCTGGGTGGGATGGGTATTACGGGTGAATATTCCGTAATGCGCCATATGATGAACCTTGAAAGTGTGATCACTTATGAAGGCACACACGATATACATTTGCTTATTACAGGTATGGATATAACAGGTTTTAATGCTTTTAAGTGAAACAAAAAACGATGAAAATCTTTCTCCTGGGCTTTATGGGAACGGGCAAAACCTATTGGGGCCGGCTTTGGGCAGCACAACAAAACCTGCACTTTTTTGACTTAGACACCGAAATAGAAAAGCATACCGGCTTAACCATTCCACAAATATTTGAACAACACGGTGAAGCTTATTTCCGGGAACAGGAGCGGGAAAGCCTTCATAGTTTTGAAAAAAAAGATGAGTTCATTCTTTCCACCGGAGGGGGCACACCTTGTTTTTATAACAATATGCAATGGATGAATGAAAATGGATTGACCATATATTTAGATACGCCATTGGCCTTATTGAAAGAAAGATTAATAAAAGAAAAAATGCATCGCCCACTGATCAAACAATTAGACGAGCAGGGGATTGAACATTTTATTGAAACCAGCATCCGCAAAAGGAAGGAGTATTACAGTCGGGCACATATAATATTGTCTACAGAATCCATTTCAGATATTACCTTTGATGAAATCAAACGGAAATATGTCTAGACGATTTATCCAGTACGCCTCCATTCTTGGAGCGCTTAGTGTTGCATTGGGTGCATTTGGAGCGCATGCGCTGAAAAAAATAGTTGAAGCCGATGCAGTTGCTACTTTTGAAACCGGCGTTAGGTACCAGTTCTATCATACTTTCGCTTTACTGGCCATTGGTATTCTGTACAGAAGAATGCCTACGAAGATCATGGAATGGGCAGGCATCCTTTTTATTTCCGGAATTATTTTATTCAGCGGCTCCCTATACCTGCTAACTTACTTAAACGCCACCGAAACAGTAGGACTTAAAGGTGTGGGCGCCATTACTCCATTGGGCGGACTTTGTTTTATTGCGGGTTGGATATGCCTGTTTATCCAAAGTTTAAAACCCAGCGTTCACCGGGAAAGAAGTAAAGCGCCGGATGCTTAACAGGTGGTTAAATGTTACATGTTTCGGGTTCCAGTTTACAGGCTACAGGGACAGCTTCCAGATTATAGATTGTTTATACTCTGCAACTTATAACTTGCACCTTGTACCCTGCAACTTGTAACTTTCATACTTCAACTTGTACCCCTTACTTACACCCTGCAACTTGCAACTTGCACCCTGCAACTTGTACCTTGCAACACAAACCCCTTATCTTTGTCTATCTTTAACCATAGGTTTGAAGTTACATGGCTAATAAATTAAAAAACAACAAGTCCAAATCCCCTGATCCTGAAAAACTTACAAGTGACAAAGCGGAAAAGATCAAAGTAAAGGAGTTGGTGAAGGATGAACGCACCCATAAAATACTGGGAAGCGTATTACTACTTACAGCATTCTTTCTTTTTATAGCATTCACTTCTTACATTTTTACCTGGCGCCAGGACCAGGATAAAGTATTCCAGGGTTTTTCAGCATTCTTATTTGGCGATAGTATAAAAGCGGCCAACCTGCTTGGTCGTATAGGCGCTTACATATCACACATATTTTTTTTCAAGGGTTTTGGCTTATCCTCCTACCTTTTTTGCGTTTTCTTTTTTATTATAGGTGTGAATCTGTTGTTTGGCGAAAGAATTTTTTCACCATGGCGCAACTTCAGGTATATAGTGGTAGGACTGATATTTTTCAGCACGGCACTGGCTTTTATTACCC
>CAMPJQ010000711.1 GCA_946886925.1 uncultured Terrimonas sp. | reverse complement strand
CCGGAAAGATATTCGGCTACCTCAAAACCATCCATGCCCGGCATTTGTACGTCTAATATAATAAGGGAGTAATTATTCTTAAGCGTTTTTTTAAGAGCTTCTTCACCATTTAAAGCAGCGTCTACAGAAAAGGAATGTAGTTCCAGTATAGATTTCAGCGAAAAAATATTTTCAGGCTTGTCGTCAACAATTAAAATCATAACTGGTGATCTGGTTAAAACTTAACTAAGATGTAGTTGTAACAAATAACTTTTGTGATAGCTAAAGATATATACAAACTTAGTTTAAAAACCGGTATAACCAATTCTCTTCCGGCTTTGGGAGATGCAGTAGGAGAAGTTTAATTTTATGACAATGATGAAGAGCATTTTCGCTACACAATTTGTATGATTGTGGCAATCATAAGAAAAATTAATTTTTCAAAAAGTTCCGGAGCAAACCGTGGGGAATTATATACACATCGTTGAGTCTTCTGCTCCTCAAACGATATTAAAAAAAGAGTGAATAACTTATTCGGCTATGACTTATTGATTGAGTTTCTGTTCCTTTTCTTTATCAATCCGCTTGTTTTCCTTCATTGTCTGCCAATATGATTTTCCATAGTCAACTAAAATCTCTTCACCTGCGCTTATATCCCGGATGGCTTTAATGTATACCCGATTTTTTACAGTAGCGTACACAGCATTGTTACGTAAGCCCCTGATCTTTCCAAGTCCCTTTGCATCGTTAGCAAATCTTGCCAGTGCTTTCTTGTAGGGCAGCGCGTTAATAACATGATTGCGGTTTACATACATAATATACGCATTGTCTGCTTCTTTTTCTTTTACCTCATTCCATGTTGTTACCCGGCCTTTATATTCAACAATGCGGGTTCCGGCAGGGATGAAGGATTGGGTAAACAGCCCTTTGCCGGCATTCGGCAGGGTAGAATTCTTTATAACCAATTTAATATTGTCCATCGTATAATAACCTGGTTCAGCTTTATATTCCCATTCAAATTTCCAAAGCTGACAAATATAAACTTTAGTTTTCAATAAGAAGTTCCATACTCACAGGTTCAAGGTCTCTGTCTGCCGGGCCATTCAGTACTTTCCCGGTGAAGTGGTACCTGGCGCCATGGCAGGGGCAATCCCACGATTTTTCAGCATCATTCCATTTTACCTCGCAACCGAGATGGGTGCAGGAAGGATTTACACCAAAGAGTTTGCCTTCTTCATTCTTATACAATCCTATTTTCTGGTTTTCAAAAATTACCAGCTTTGCTTCACCATGCGATAATGCGGCCAGCTCTTCGAGCTTTTCTCCTGAAAACAACTTTCCAAAAAATTGTTTTACCACATCTGCGTTATGCTTTATAAAATTTGTAAAACCAGCCACAGGTTTTAAACGATTGGGATCAAATGGTTTTTCATATTGCGTTTGCTTATTGCAGATAAGTGCAGTTAAAACAATTGCAGCCACTGTGCTATAAGTCATGCCATTACCTCCGTACCCCGTAGCCACGTAAATATGCTCCGGATTACCCGGCAGGTGGCCAATATAAGGAAGACCATCGGCGGGCTCGAAATACTGAGAGGACCATTTATAATTGATTTTAGCAACATCGAACATTTGCCTCAAGTGGGCCTCCAGAGCCCGGAAACTGGCTTCTTCGTTGTCTTCATGTGCAGTTTTGTGATCTTTACCCCCTGCAATGAGATAATTTTCTCCGTCTATTTCCTGCGTGCGGTAATAGTGGTAGGGATCAATCATATCGTAGCAAAGATCCCTTGGATAATTATTGCCTCTTAAAGTAAGCGCCATAGCGTAACTGCGGTAGGGTATGCATCGCAGGTGCAGTAAATTAACGCCAGGCGGTATGTGCGAAGCATAGATAAGATCAATTGCTTTATATTCTCCTTTTTCCGTTTCTACAGTTACCACCTCATTATTTTCAACGCCGGTAACCCTGCAGTGCTGAAGTATCACTCCGCCCAGGGCTTCGTAAGCATCAGCCATTCCGTATACGTACTGAACAGGATTAAACTTTGCCTGTCCATCAACTTTTACAGCTTTCAAAAATGCAGATGGGATTGGAATCTGATCGCAATATTGTATTTCAAGTCCTGCGCTTTCTGAAGCATCTTTAATTTTTGTTAGTTCTTCTGCCTGTTTTTCATCTTGTGCAAACAAAAATGCACTGGCCTCCTCAAAGCCGCAATCAATCTCCAAATCTGTTATATTGTTTTTTATAAGTTGCAGCGCTTCCTTAGCTGCGCCGGCAACAAGTTGTGCGTTCTCCCTGCCAAATTTTTGTGCTATAACAGAATAGGGAGTATCTAATAAAGTATTCAGGTGAGCCGTAGTGCCTCCCGTGGTGCCAAAGCAAAGATTGGCAGATTCAATGACCAGGCATTTTTTCCCCGACTGTTGCAATAACAGGCCGGTGCTTATGCCTGTTATACCACCCCCAACAATGATCACATCATACACGATATCTTTAACTGCACTGTTTTTTGGGATAAATAC
>CAMPJQ010000710.1 GCA_946886925.1 uncultured Terrimonas sp. | reverse complement strand
GCAATAGAGCGAAGATTCGTTGGCTTTAATCAGTACTATGTTTTGAAGGACGGCAATTATTATCCGATAAACAAGCAGAAATCCTTACTTGAGCTGCTAAAGGATAGCAGGCAAAATATAGTGCAGCATCTTAAGCAGCAAAAATTGAGATATAAAGACAATAAGGAAAAAGCTATTGTTCAAATTGCAGAATTCTATAATCAATCACATAAATAGTATGAAAAAACTTTTATCCGCTATTTTTCTTTTCATACTATTTGCAGTTTCCGCTAATGCGCAGGATAAAAAAGATAACCTGATCAGTGGCAGTTTTGAAAACCTGTCATTGGTTGAATTCTTTCATAAGCTGGAATCACAGACAACTTTCTTTTTTTATTACAATGAAGTGCAACTTGATTCTACCAGGGTTAATATAACAGCTCAGAACGAACCATTACAAGCAGTATTGGAGAAAGTATTCAGAAATACCAACCTGCTGTTTTCCATTGACAGCGAAAATAAAGTGTATATCACAAAGGGATTAAAGGTCGTAACAACATTGCCTGCCAATTTTTTTCAGTCTGCGGGAGATACTAAACCTGCTTATTCGGTAAAAGACAGCATTGTTGATTATGGGTTGGAGTCCCGGAAAAAAGGGATCGTTACTTCGGAAAGCAAGCTTTATGAAATAGGAACAAAAACAAATACAGTAAGGGGAAACGCTATTATTACAGGCACGATACGAAATGCAACTACCGGAGAGCCGCTTATAAATACTTCTGTTTTTATAAACAACAACTATTCTACCGTAACAAACGCCTATGGAAACTATTCGCTGACAGTACCGGCGGGCAAGCATACATTAAACATTTTAGGTATCGGGATGAAGGATACAAAACTTCAGTTGGCTGTATATTCAGATGGTAAACTGGATATTGATATCCGGGAGCAGGTTACCACTTTGAAAGAGGTGATTGTATCTTCCAGGAAACTGATCAATATCAACCGCGTACAAATGGGTGTGGAAAGGTTAAGTATTGATAATATACGCAGGATACCTTCCGTATTCGGGGAAGCGGATGTATTAAGAATTATTACAAGTTTGCCGGGAGTAAAAACGGTTGGTGAAGCCAGTACCGGGTTTAATGTTCGGGGAGGATCAGCAGATCAGAACCTTATTCTTTTTAATGATGCAACAATTTATAATCCTTCCCATTTCTTCGGAATGTTTTCTGCTTTTAACCCGGAAGTAATAAAAGATCTTGAATTGTATAAAAGCAGTATTCCCGCCCGTTTCGGCGGCCGGTTGGCTTCTGTCCTTGATATTAACAGCCGTGAAGGGAATAAAAAAAAGATCACGGGTTCTGCCGGCATTGGTCTTATTACAAGCAGGGTGCACCTGGAAGGGCCTATTGCAAAAGACAAAACTTCTTTCATCTTTGGAGGAAGAAGTACTTATGCTAATTGGTTAATGGGTCTTTTGCCTGCTGAGTATGAAAACAGCAAGGCTTCTTTCCAGGATGTGAATCTTGGTATCAGTCACCGCATCGACAGCACGAACAATCTTTATTTTTCGGGTTATTTCAGCAATGATCGTTTTGCTTTGAATAGTGATACTACCTATGCATATAGCAATCGTAACTTCACCATAAAATGGACCCGGAATTTTAACAACAGGTTAAATGCCGCCTTCATCGTAGGTTTTGATCAGTATAAGTACAAAGTATTCAGGGAGTCGGAAAAAGAAACGGCTTTTACCCTGCGGTTTGGAATCACTCAACTGCATGCAAAAACGGACTTCGTTTACTACCTGAATCAAAAACATTCCCTGGATTTTGGCGCAAGCTCTATTCGTTATAAGCTTGAGCCGGGAGCTTATGAACCTTTAGGTAAAAGTTCATTAATAACTCCTGATATAGTGGAAACGGAACAAGCTCTTGAAAGTGGTGCGTATTTGACGCACAGGTATAGCCCTAACAATAAATTAGCGATAAGCTCGGGTATACGTTTTTCCCTATTTAATTATCTCGGCCCGCAAGAAGTAAATTATTATGCGCCAGGTTTGCCTGTTACGTCAACCAACGTAATTGATACCAAAGAATATGAAAAGGGTAAGTTCATTCAAAACTATTATGGCCCGGAATACCGTTTTTCGATCAGGTATGCATTTACTTCCAGTTTTTCAATAAAGACAGCTTATAATACGCAACGACAGTATATCCATATGTTGTCGAATACAACCGCTATAGCTCCTACAGATATATGGAAATTAAGCGATCCTAATATAAAGCCGCAGCAAGGTGACCAGCTTTCATTTGGTTTATATAAAAATTTTAAATCCAATACAATTGAAACTTCTGTTGAAGTTTATTACAAACGGATAAAAGATTACCTCGATTACAAACCTGGCGCTAAATTATTATTGAATCATACTATTGAAACTGATGTTATCAATACAAAAGGGAAGGCGTATGGAGTGGAATTGCTGATTAAAAAACCCGGTGGAAAGGTCAACGGCTGGATCAGTTATACGT
>CAMPJQ010000709.1 GCA_946886925.1 uncultured Terrimonas sp. | reverse complement strand
CATAGTTGTTATAATATGGCGGCTAACACTAAGATTGGTAGATAAGACGAACTTTCCAAATTTTTGAGCCATTGATTTTCAATAGTTGCTAATTCGCTTTTTTGTATGGTCGGGTAGAGAAATGACAATGTATATTTTTTACAATATGTTATCCTTTTCATTTTCTCACAAACTAAAATGACCGGCAGATCTTTGATATACAAATGGCAGTAACTGAAGAGCGACTTTGTAATATAAGCCTCTCGATTCCTTGTTGCGGCGGCAGAGTAATTCCAGGTTTATGGTCGCCATTCCTGAATTTACGAAAACAGTAACGTTAAAGAATTATACTGTTTCTCCTGCCGCGGCTTCTTCTTTTTTCCATTGCCTGTTATCCATCCAGAAAGTTCCGAATGGTATTATGGAAGAGATAAAAGATTTGATCAACCAGCCCCAGTCTTTTTTATATTCCCTTTTTACTTCCCATGCCATTACTACAAAGGCTACAAACAAAAGACCATGCAGCCCGCCAACAACAGTAACCGCCATCGGCATACCCGCAAAATATTTCAGCGGCATAGCTATCAATAATAAAACAAGAAAAGAAACCCCTTCGGCGAAAGCGATTTTTCTAAACCAGTTGAATGTTTTTTTCATAGAGTACTCTTTGTATAGGAATTGACATTTCGAATATCAGAGTCTAAAGTCCCCTTTAGGGGATTTAGGGGTTTTTAATAATTTACTACCTGTTCCTCTATTGTTTCGGGAATTTCTCTCCACTCATATTGCTGGTTGCGCAGTTGTGGTTCAAAACCCGCTTCACGGATAGCATCCTGTATGGTTTTATACGTAAACCGGTGTGGCGCCCCTGCCGCACTCACTACATTTTCTTCCAGCATGATAGAACCAAAATCATTGGCCCCGCTATGCAAACAGATCTGTGCCGTTTGTTTACCCACCGTAAGCCAGCTTGCCTGTATGTTTTTTATATTGGGCAACATGATGCGGCTTAAAGCGATCATGCGGATATATTCATCAGCCGTTGTAAGATTGTGAACACCACGAATTTTTGCCAGCAAAGTATCCACATCCTGGAAGGTCCAGGGAATAAAAGCGAGAAAACCTTTCGCATCAGCCGGCTTGCGGCTTTGCACTTCTCTTATTTTTACCAAATGTTCAAAACGTTCTTCAATCGTTTCTACATGACCAAACATCATCGTAGCTGATGTAGTGATATTGAGTTTATGCGCCTCATGCATAATGTCAAGCCATTCCTGCGCCCCGCATTTTCCTTTTGATATCAAACGTCTCACCCGGTCAATCAGGATTTCGGCACCGGCTCCCGGCAATGAATCCATGCCGGCCTCTTTCAATGCTGTCAGTACTTCGCGGTGTGTACCTGCCTTGCCGCCAGGCAGGCTTTTTTCCAGCTTGGTGATATGCGCTACTTCGGGCGGTCCCAGTGCATGCAATTTGATAGTCGGGAACTCTTCTTTTATCCGGCGGAAGGTGTCAACATAAAATTGTAAACCCAGTTCAGGGTGATGCCCGCCTTGTAATAATAATTGGTCACCGCCATATTTTAATGTCTCTTCAATCTTTTGCCGGTACACCGGCATATCGGTAATATAGGCTTCAGCATGACCCGGGATTCGAAAGAAATTGCAGAATTTGCAATTGGCGATGCAGACATTGGTGGTATTTACATTGCGGTCTATCTGCCAGGTCACTTTTCCATGCGGTACCTGTTTTTTCCGCAATTCATCCGCAACAAACATCAGGTCGGTAAGCGGCGCATGCTGATAAAGATAAACGCCTTCTTCTACAGATAAAAACTCAAACTTCGCTGCTCTTTCTAACAGATCGGATAAAATCATGGTTGGATCTTTTATTCTCCCGGAAGCTGTTTAAATTTCAATGAAAAGGAACTTGCCTACTGGCAGGCAGGCACGGATGACACTGGTCAACGAAGCGCAGATAAAATCCGGGTTAGCGGTGTTCTGATTTTTCATTTTTAAACAGATTCTTAAAGAGAGTTTGCAAAAATACAATGCAATAACAAGAAAAGAGACGAACGGTTTTGTTTTAGTAGCCCAAACAACTAAATTTATTACGATATAAACAGGCCTGCGTCAATGTGGAGGTTTAAATTGTCTTTGATCAACGACTGATGAAAACCAATATAGCTGTATGAAAAAAAAATCAGGATTACTTGCCATAGTATTGCTGGCTGTATCCGTCTCCCGGTCGCAGGAAGAATTTGTCGAACCCGCTTCAAAATTGCTTAGCAGGATCTCTTTTTCTCAATTGACCGGCGGTGTGGTCATCCTGAAAGCGCAGCTTGATAATTTTCCGGATACACTCAACTTTATCCTGGATACCGGCAGCAGCGGTATTTCACTGGACTCAACTACGGTAGCGTATTTTAAATTACAACCGGAAGCTTCTGACCGGACAATCCGGGGAATAGCCGGTATAAAAAAAGTAGGATTTTTATACAATCGTTCTCTTCGCTTTCCGGGCCTGGTTGTTGAC
>CAMPJQ010000708.1 GCA_946886925.1 uncultured Terrimonas sp. | reverse complement strand
CAGCAATAGATATGAATAAATTTCTGCCATCTGCCGGCAATACGCCGGGTCCAGGATAACCACCAGCACGACGTGTGAAATATCTTGTATCAAAAAGATTATTCATTCCTGCTTTAATATTCATGCTGGAAGAAATTTTATACGTTGCTGTTAAATCAGTAACAGTATAGGAAGGTATCAAGCCTGTTTGTCCATTAGCTGTGGGTAAAATGGTATTATTTGCATCTGAATATGTTTCACCTACATAGCTTAACTGACCTGTCAATAAAAATCCTTTGTACCCTGCTGTGATGCCACCTCTGAAAATAGAAGTTGGCGCATTTTCTACTTTCTTCCCTTTTGTAGCAGCATCTTTGTGATCGCCACTATATTTTGCATCTGTATAGCCATAAGAACCAAAAATAATTAAATCGGAATTACTATTGTTAGTGAATGCCTTTACAGCATTAAATTCTGCATACCCTTCAAACCCCTTACTGGTACTTGCCCCAACATTGGTAATTAGCCGGTAAGATGCTCCAGTTGGTGTAATAGCACCAACCCGGTTATCGTACTGCAGATAAAAGCCGCTTAGGTCGAACTGCATGAAACTTCGTATTCTTCCCCTATATCCTAAATCAATGTTGTATCCTTTAGCATCCTTCAAATTGGGATCTACTACGTCTGTAGTAGGGGGTGCTTGCAGGTTAGCAAACTGTATAGGACGATACGCCTGCGTAAAATTTGCATAGATTTCTGTGCTCTTTGTTATATGATATTCTGACCCAATACCAACTAATAAAAAACTTCGGCTTCGTTTAATGTTTTGCAATAATATTTCTGCACCGCCTGAAGTGTAACCATTACGACCCGAAGCTTCACCTTCAAGCCATTCATATCGCACACCGGGAATGATTAAAAACTTGTCATTAATCCGGAAAATATTTTCAACAAAAGCCGCAGCATTTTTAGAATCAAATTCAATATCCCGCGGATAACTTCCAATTACTCTCACATCATATTTAGTTCCAGTTGTTCCTTTGCCATCGGCCCTTCTATACGTAGTGCCTGTGTATATGCGAATACCGCCTGAAAAAGTATTTTGCAGTTTACCCAAGGCGTAATCCGTTATAATACGGCTTTCCAAACCATAATTCCTGTACTGATCAAGATTAACCACTCTATAGTTATAATCGAGAGTAGCTGCATTAATACTATCTTTCGTTGTAATGGATTGCATGAATCCTACGCTGTTTCTATCTCCGATGGTGGCAAATAATTTCGTATTCCAGCGGACTTTTTCATTGATTTGGTAATTAGCAATCAACGCCGGAGTTGTCCACGTAATATCAAACCAGTTGCGACTGCGAAAACTTTGTTGCGCATCCTGCTCCAATTGGGCATCCGTTAATCCGCCGGGCTGCTGGCTGCGAATATGTGAACGCATTACTTCTGCAGTCAATGAAAATTTTGGATTGAAAAAGTAAGTTATGGTTCCAAACCCTGCATTGGTGAAGAAACGGCTGTTATCTCTCCAGCCATTGCCGTTGCGATGATCAAAGAAAGAGTAGTAATGAACTTTGCCGGTTTTACCGCCAATGGCATTATAGCTGTTAAATAAAGCATTGCTTCCAATGGTTTGCTGTGTTTCAAATTCGAAAGGTTTATTAATCTCGCTGCCATTGCGTAAAATATAATTTACCAATCCGCCAAATTGAGGACCGTACTGTAATGAACCCTGCCCCCGAACAATCTCAATACGTTGCACCGCCTGCAATTGCGGATTATAATATGCTTCAGGATAGCCAAATGGGTCGGCTGCAATATCATAACCATTCTGACGAACATTGAACTCCCAGCTTCGGTTAGGGCTTAAGCCTCTTGCAGAAATACCAATTTGAATGCCGCTTGGGTCGCTTTCCCATATATGAATACCCGGCACTTTAGCCAATACCTGGCGCATGGTATTATTTGCAACATTACCTTGCACATTATCCAATACTATCAGGGTGCTTTTTTTTCCTGCATAAATGTTAGTACCTACGATCTCCGGCATTTGCTGGTAATCACTTTTACTGCCACGCCCTACTACAGTGATTTCGGGAAGGTTTTTCCCTTGAAACTTTGTGGTATCATCACCCGGCATTGGTTTAGTAGAATATTGCCCAAGGACTGTCACAGAGGCAAATAATAAGGGTACGTATAAAAATATCTTCATCATTGAGTTACGCTTTTAGGCGCAAAAATCAATAATGCACTAAAGAGTAAGCTTACATAATCGGGAAAGATATTGCCGAAAGCCGGAAAATCATTCATCCATAGCATACACAGCTTTCCTCAAGTGTATTTAAGCATTTGCTTAAATACTATTTCTTACCTTCGCTGCATGAATGAAAACAGTTGCATCAGGCTATTTGCAGACCAGGAGCAGATTAAGAACTGCAAGGACAAGCTAAAGACAGCACAGAAATCATTTGGAAGTCTTTCAAGCGTATTGGCATTAGCAGGCAATGAAGTAAGACTGAAGATTATTTAT
>CAMPJQ010000707.1 GCA_946886925.1 uncultured Terrimonas sp. | reverse complement strand
ACCCTGGGTTTTGCTTTCCTTACCAGCCTGATCTTTCAATCGTTTGGCTTCAGTAGTATCAATACTAATCAATTGCTTTGGTTTTATTTCCGCGGTAGAATCCGGCTTAAACATTTTTAGGCCGGTTGTATCAGACGGCAGGCTGTGATAGACCCTGTCTCCCTCCTTCAGCCCGTTTGTAATAAGCGCATTGCTTTCATTAACCGTATATACTTTCACGTATTGCTTTACCAGTCCGCCATCCATTCTCTTAAAAATGAAGCTCCCGTTCGCATCAGTGTATATCGTTTCCAGCGGCACCTGCAGCGCATCTTTATACTTCTCTGTTGCAATTTTACAACTTACTGTCATAGCTGGTTTTAAAATAGGATCTTTGGTAAGCACATCAATCAGCACTTCAAAAACCTTCGCGTCACTGTTGGGCTTTTCTTCGCCTATATTGGCAACACTTTTTACAATTCCCTTTAATTTTTTATCCGCGGCGGCATCCAATCCAATCTCAACCGCCTGCCCCACTTTTACTTTTTGTATATCCACCTCATTTACATAAGTAAGCACTTCCATTTGTGTAAGATCCGGCAATGTTGCCAGCGTAGGATTCCACAATTCAACTAAGGTGCCTACAGCTTTCTTTTGTCCGTTCCAGTCTTTATCATACACCAGCATTCCGCTTTTGGGTGCACTAATGGTAAGCTGGCTTAAAATACTGGTAAGTCCTTCCATATAGTTCGTCAACTGCTGAAGGTCGGAACCCAGTATCTGCATTTTGGTTTGGGTTTGAATTTGTTTGGTTTTGTAATTATCTTTCTTTTGCCTTAGGGTTCTTTGGGCCTTTTCGTATTCTAATTGTACTCTTTTTATTTCAGCGGGAGCTTCATACCGCGATTGCTCCTTTTCAAGTATCTTTTGCTCAAGGTCAAATCCAAGATTTACTATTTCATCGCGCAGCGTTCTCAATTCCATCATCGTATCAAGCGAAGCCTGTTTTATTTCAGCATTCTTTTTGTCCATATTCAACTGCTGGTCTTTTATTTTGGTCAGCACGTCCGAATTATCCAGCGATACAACAAAGGCACCTTCTTTTACCAATGTTCCCTCCGGCACCATATCCGCAATTTTGATCTGGTAAATACCCAGTTGCCGCAATTTGGTGGGAGCAGAAATACTGGTCATGCTTTTGGAGCGCAACTCTCCGGTAGTGAGAATATTCACTTCAAAATCATTTTTCTTTACTTCAATCAGTATATCTCTGTTTATTTTTGTATCGCGGAAGAAAACCGCATAAGCAGTGGCAGATAATATCAACAGTATGCCTATTGATATAAGGATTCGTTTGATGGTCATACGAAGATTTCGCTTGTTTAGAGTATTAGGTATAATAAAACTATAGATTTAGTTTATCTATACCATCAATTGGCTGTTAAATAAAACAAAAAGAACTCCCCACAAGATGCAGGGAAGCTAAAATTCCATAAAATTATTTCTGCACAAAGAAGAAAGTTTAAAGAATCTAAGAGAGTATAAAATAGATTGTATTTCGCTTCGAACTCCGGGTTTCCGAATTCGGATTTTGGCATTTGAAATTTATTTGTCTTTTGTGATTTGGTTCCTGGTGCTTTGTATTCCCCCGGATTTCGGGTTTCCAGCTCCGGATTTGACTTTGAGATGGCACCCGTTCTACTTCACATTTTCAATTACCATGGCGCTGGCGCCACCTCCACCATTGCAAATGCCCGCGGCGCCATATTTTGCATTGTTCTGTTTGAGTACATTGATAAGAGTAACTATAATCCGAGCACCGCTTGCACCTAACGGGTGGCCAAGAGCAACAGCTCCGCCATGCACATTTACTTTAGCAGGGTCCAGATTCATTCTCCTGCTATTTTCAATACCAACCACACTGAATGCTTCATTCAATTCCCAGTAACTGATGTCCTGCATTTTCAAACCTGCCTTAGCCACCGCTTTAGGCACCGCAATGGAAGGCGTAGTGGTAAACCATTCCGGGGACTGCTCTGCATCTGCATAAGAAAGTATCCGGGCTATGGGTTTCAAACCCAACTCATCCGCCTTTCCTCTACTCATTAATACCAGCGCGGCTGCACCGTCATTTAAAGTACTTGCATTGGCTGCTGTTACTGTTCCTTCTTTCTGAAAAGCGGGACTAAGCGAAGATATCTTATCAAACTTAACATTAAAAGGTTCTTCATCCTCTGAAAATAAAACGGGATCCCCTTTTCGCTGTGGCACTTCCACAGGTATTATTTCATCCGCAAAACTGTTTTTTTCCCAGGCCTGCTGGCTGCGCCTGTAACTTTCTACAGCAAATGCATCCTGCTCTTCACGACTGATGCCACATTCCCTGGCACACAATTCCGCTGCATTGCCCATGGCCTTACCATCATATACATCTGTTAAACCATCTTTAGCCAAACCATCTACCAATACAGTATTACCATATTTATTTCCCCAACGCATATGTTCCGCATAAAAAGGTGCATTGCTCATGTTCTCCATGCCT
>CAMPJQ010000706.1 GCA_946886925.1 uncultured Terrimonas sp. | reverse complement strand
TTTGGCAAAAGGTATGGGCAGGTAACTATTGCCCGCACGTGCTGTAATGCTGGCAAATGGAGGCAGCACAGTACCCCTTCCTGTTATTAACCGGAAATAGTTTTCACTGATTGCAGGAGTATCTTCACCATCAAGATAAATATTAATAACGGGACCTTCCAGATCGTCGAGCCCGCCATAATAAAAATAGGGAGCCCACATTTTTGTAATTGCACCCGGGCCGTCATGCTCCATTACCACCCATTCTGTTTTGCCATTTTTCTTTTCCGTACGAATAAATCCTATGCCATCGGAATCTGCAAACCATCCGGGGCCATCTTTTACAACCGACTCCCGGTTATAGCTGCTTGCCTGCAATGATGCATAGAGCGACAAAGGATAACGGGCCAGTGTATCACGATCCGACATTTCTTTAAGCAGGGAGGCTAATGTAATGGTTTGCGCATTAGCCGTCACATAATGCGTCAATATAAAAGAACAGATAAAAAGCCGGAGATACTTCATTTCGTTAGTTATTTTCCTTAACAACAATCATATATCCTTTTTTACCGGGAATACTTACTGAACTCAATGACTGCAGCGGCTGTTCATCCTGGAAATCTTTTACAAAGGGTATACTGATCGTGCATTTGGATGGATCATACCCAAGCGCATCCCAATCAACAATAACAGCACTAACCTGGTCTTCTTTACTCCAGTTGGCTACCGCAATAATGCTTTCTTTATTTCCTTTAAATACCGAAGCTTTGATGTGTTCATTGTTGGTAGAAACCGCGCAGGTTTTATCCCAGTAACCGGTCAGTTCTTTTTCTTTAAAGCTGTGCTGATCCCAGAATTTCCATAATTCATCGGGAGTATTGCCTGTCCATCCCGCACGGTTGGTGATGCCATATACCATTCCCCGCCATGGGTTTCCTCCACCTTCCAGCATTTGTCCCGGCAAACCAAATGGAATACCCGAAACTTCAACCAGCCAATGATCGGGCAGGCGGTTATAATCCCTTCCTTCTCCAATCCATACCAGGTCGAAATACGGAAGCAGGTCCATATACAGGTTTAAACAATTGGCATACCCGGCCCACTTATTAAAATGATTCCAGCTATGCAGGTCCATTCTGCCTTCGGGGCGATACTGATCAATGAGTTTTCTTGCGCGACGCAATGTAAACCGGTCGAGTGCTGCATCATCAATGTACACGCCATCAATCTTCAAATTCCTCAGCATCCAGTCTAACCCGCCTATGTAAAAATTGTTCAGCCTGCTGTTGGGTGTAGTAATAACTGAAAGATCAAGTTCTCCTTTAAATTTTCCTTCTTTCACAATATTGTACCATGCAGGAATATATTTCTCTCTCAGGTTTTTAATAAGCCATTCATTGGGTCCTTTAGGATGCAATGCTTCCGTACGGCTGGCATTGCCCGGGCCCGGAAACAGCACTTCCCCGTTCAAACTATAAAAAGCCTGGAACTCGGGAATGTTTTTAGTGAGCTCTCTGGTAGTATAATACAATTTCAACCGCTTGTTTTCCTCATGTGCCTTATCAACCAAAGATTTTAATTCCGCAGTATTTTCATCTAAGTAAGGATAGTTAATAAAAGGATAGATGTTTTCTGCATGATGAATGTTGATGATATTGGCGCCGGCTTTTTTGGCTTTTTCAGTTTTACTGAATGCATCCGTTCCCCCGCCATGAAAATACCTGTCGCCATATTTTATTTCATTGCTGATTGTCCTGAAAGGGGTGATCAATAATTCAAAGTCATAATTGAGCACGCTGCCTTTGGCCATCACCCGGTTTCCGGAATAAGCATTGACCCATATCGCATTATTTTTTTCATTTACAAGCACGCCACCTTTGTTGTTGTTACCCCATGACGGGGGAAGATGCAATGGCTCAAACTTGTAGTAAATATTAACCAGCGGCAGAATATAGTTCTCTGCCTTTAATTTAAGTCTCAATCCGCCATTAACAGCCCCAAGCCATAAAGCATCCTGGTTTTTTGTGGTATCCCATTGCCATTGCCAGGAAGCGGGACGCAAACCACCTTCACGGTTCAGCCCCATCATGTATTCAGCCTTTTCTTTATTTACCGGTACTTCCAGACGAATATCCCGGATATTTAAAGGTTTGAGCGCTTTTAATGCGAGCCTGTAATCCACAAAGCCATCGAACTCAAGTTTGCCCGAACAAATCAATTCACATTCGTCCGAACTGTTTTTTACCTGCCAGGTTATATACCCCGGAGCCTGTGCTGTAAACCGCAATGGGCCGGGTTGCAAAGTGATGATATCCCCATTTTCCTTTTCAATCACAAAACGGAATGCTTCGCTAAGTATGGGTTCGCTTTTCTGTGATATGCTTTGATTGGAAGCGGTGAAATAACTGGCTATTGCCGCCGGCAAGCCATTGGCAGCAATATCCACCGACCTTCCTAAAATATGCAGGCTGTTACCATTACGGCTAACGGGACTGTATCCTTTGGTAACTTCATCATCAATACCGAGTGTGCTGTTCAGCCAGTACA
>CAMPJQ010000705.1 GCA_946886925.1 uncultured Terrimonas sp. | reverse complement strand
GTTAAGATCAGTGGCATTTCCCCATTTGCTCACCCCTGCATGATGGCCACGCAGCAGGTCATTCAACATATGATGTACAGTTCCATCTTTACAAATAACATAATGTGAACTAACCTGTGTGCGGGGAATTGTAAATGTTTTCAATGTTTGTTCACAACTGTTTTGCGCCGTATGATGAATGATCACATAATTAGGGCGACGCATACTGAAGTTGGTAGTACCCACCCAGGAAACAGGAGAGAATAAACCGATGGAATCCTTTACAGGATATTCCCTCAATAGTTTTGCATACGCTTTCACCTGCTTTTTATAACTCTTGTTTGTTTTGGCATAAGGATTGGGAGCGCAGGCTTGTATCAATAAAAAACAGGCCACTGCAAAACCAATTACCGGGTATAGGTGCTTCATTCAATTAAAATTTCAGTCAGGCCTGAAAGATAAAAAGAATCTTGCTTCCATTTTCCTGCAAAAACCAGCAAGGAATGGCCTGGATATTGATCATAATTTTTAAAAAATTATATGGAAACAAATCAATTGAAACTGCAAAAACCCTGGGAGAGGGTGAAAGAAACATTAAAAGAAATCAATGTTGACCTTACTGATGATGATCTTGCTTATCAACCCGGTCAGGAAGAACAATTACTGGAACGATTAGAAAAGAAAATGAAAAAAAGCAAAGCTGAAATAAAAGCATTGATAGAAAGTGTTTCTGCCAATAAGGGAAAAGCTTCCTGAATATTTTCAACATGCAAAAGCTTAACGGCGGTTTCCTGATTTGCGGGGATAAAATTTTCGCTGTGGTCTTCTTCCTCCTGAACCACCTGTTCTTTTCCGGGGGTTATAAGGTGGCGCAGGACCCAATTCTTTCGGTATTTCAGCTTTATCCACTTCCTTATCTATCAGCGATTCTATAGCTGCAAAACTGTTTTGTTCCCTTTCACCGACCAGGGTAAATGCCATGCCGTCTGCTTCCGCTCTTGCTGTACGACCAATACGGTGTACATAATCTTCACCATCACGCGGTACATCATAGTTGATCACCAGGTCAATCGTATCAATATCAATCCCGCGGCTTAATATATCTGTGGCTACCATGATAGGTATACGTCCGCTGGTAAAGCCTCCTACTACACTTTCCCGCTGAGACTGTTCCAGGTCACTGTGCATTTCTTCAATGGAAAACCCGCTTTGTTTCAAAGTTTTTGCCAGTTGTTTTACATTCTGCTTGCGGCTGCAAAAGATCAACGCACTTTTATAAGGCGTATTTTTCAATAAGTATTTTACCAATGGTAACTTTTGCTGTTCAAATACCACAAAAGCTTTTTGTACAATTTTTTCCGGTGGCCGGGAAATAGCGATGTTCACTTCCACAGGCTCTACTAAAATATTACGTGCCAGTTGCCTGATCTTTGGCGGCATAGTTGCTGAAAACAATAATGTTTGTCGTTTTACCGGGAGTGCTTTGACAATCTTTGCAAGATCATCCTGGAAACCCATGTCCAGCATTCGATCGGCTTCATCCAATACGAGGAACTGTAAACCTTTCATAGTCACATATCCCATATTCAGGTGTGCAATCATACGACCCGGCGTACAAATAATAATATCAGCACCCATTTGTAACGCTTTTTTCTCCGCTACAAAATTCTGCGCATCATTTCCACCATAGACCGCCAGTGAACTGATATGAGTGAAATAAGAAAGGCCTTCAAGATGTTGAGATATCTGTATCGCCAGTTCACGGGTAGGTACGATAACCAATGCACCCACTTGTCCGTCCACATGATTAGTTAACAACCGATGGATAACCGGCAACAAAAAGGCGGCTGTTTTACCCGTACCCGTTTGTGCGGAAGCAATCAGGTCTTTTCCTGCGAGTATGGTTGGTATCACCTGCTCCTGAACGGGAGTGGCGTTTTCATAATTAGATGCTTCGATGCCTTCTAAAAGGTCCGGATGAAAATTAAAATCGGTAAAACGCAAGTTGATAAGGTATTAATATGATACAGGATGCCCTGCTTTTTTTAAAACGTAAAGATAATCTAATTTATTCCAGGAGTGGCAGATGGCCGAACGGGTATTGTTTTGCCACTTTTCGTCTTTAAAAAAGCCTCACTTCATCTGCCCGTGTGTGCCCATAGGTTTCACTTATCGTTTTGGCAAATATTTAAATCAACAACCAAACGAACAGCCGGTGGCGCCGGTGGTAAAATGGAAAGAGTAGGTATAGGTAATTGACAATCTCACATAGCAGATGAACAGCATAATCCTGTTTCTTTCCCTACATTTATCGCATGAATACAATTGGTAATCTTATCTGGTTAATATTTGGCGGCTTTCTCGCAGCGCTTGGTTATTTCTTTGGCGGAATCGTTTTATGCCTGACCATCGTTGGCATTCCCTGGGGCTTGCAGTGTTTTAAATTAGCCCACATGGTACTATGGCCTTTTGGGAAAAAAGTTATCAGCGACAGCGGTAATACCGGTTGTCTTTCCGCCTTATGCAATATTATCTGGCTGCTTTTCGGAGGACTTTATAC
>CAMPJQ010000704.1 GCA_946886925.1 uncultured Terrimonas sp. | reverse complement strand
AACGCATTTTAGCAATTATTGATGAGTGGCACTTTAATGCTGAGGTTTTGAACGATGGTATGCACCAGCTACAGGTTTGTGCTTTACAAAATAGAGGAAAATTGTAATATTTTAGTCTGCAACCCCTCCAGGGATTCTACTGTACAAATCGTGGAAGATATTACCCGGCAAGCCCAGTTTACTCTTAAAGAGAACGAACTCTTTTCTGGCACAGTTATTATGCTATATTAAGCAGAAGTTTCTGGAAAGAGGTGGTCTCGTAACACAGTACCTGAGAATACACTCTCATACCTGATCTGGATAATGCCAGCGTAGGGAAAAAAGAAACATCGGAGACTCCGGTTCCATCCGGAGTCTTTTTTTATTGTAACCAGCTTTGCCGGGATGGTTCGGCTTTAAAAAAGCATCTACATTAATCATCCAATCCGCATCTTCGCAAAAATGCATTATTAAAAACTTTTCGTTCCGCTGTACCCAGCAGCCTGTGGCGACAGCTAATCCAGGTATCAACCATAGTATCGCCGTACATTTTCCTTATTCGCTGAGGATTGAGATTGAAATTCATTTTTCCCCAATGCAAAGTATATGGGATATTTTTTGATTCTAACCTCTCCCAAAGCTTTTGATAAAAGCTCCTGGCTGCTGCAGATTCCACACCGTCCAGTTCCAGTATACAGGTTTTTTCGAATCGTGTAAAACCCAGTATTGCTTTCGTTCCTTTCACATACCGCAAGGCAAGTCCGCCGGGAAATGGTGATTGTTCGTTGATAAAAATAACTTCATCCACCACCCTGCTCACATTTTCAGCGGCAATTGCAATAGCGGCACTGATGGCTTTACCCCGGAATTTGGTGTTACTAAAGGTTTCGCCAATTGTTCCAAATGCATCACCAGCCGATTTAAAAGCAAGCGGAAACATAACGTTCACCAAAGCCGGAACCAAAGCTGCCGACATGTCAGACGGTAGTCCGTCAATAATCGTTTCTATCACGCCGAGCGTATTGTCGCCATACTGAAACCCATGATCATCCCTTTCTCTTTTAGGATAATCAGGGGTATATGGCATTTTATACATTGTTTTTAAATACACTCCTTTTTCTTTATTGTCTTTTTCAAACTTGTGCGGGTTAATAATCACTTCAAAATGATATAGTTCTTTATCCGGCCCATTGGGAGGATAAGGAAGCTTTAATTCAATCCCCGAAAAATCAAGATGATCTATTGCTTTAATAAGATCATCATCATATTTTATTTCATCTGCACGTTGTTCGGCCAGTAAATAAACAGGATCTGTTTCAATCATAAGGCTATGGATAAAACCAAAACTGCCAAAGCTTACCACTGCCGCATTAAACATGTCATCATCCCGGATCAGTTCGGCCCCCATCCATCCGGCAAATTCATCCGAAACCACCGGGTAAGATGCCCGTTCCAGCCAAACATGCCGCGTCGGTGAAACAACAAGATGCATCCCTACTATAGCATCATGAACCGCTCCAACCTTAAATGCTGATCCATGCGTACCTGTTGCGGTAGCGCCGGCAATGGATTGTCCGTTGCTGGCTCCCGACGCTTTAATAGCTCGTTTTGGATTGTCCTCTTTTTCCAGTTTTTCATTGAGATCAAGTATGCTCATTCCACATTCCACAAGGAAAAGATCGGCGGTACCTTTCCCGGTATTGATATACTCATCCGCAATAAATTTTCGGGGAATCCGGAAGGATAACCGCAGTGCTTTGGTATCAACTACTCCCCCGCTGCAAACCGCAACATCCGAAAACGACCAGCCGTTTCCCATAGCGCGCAATGAAATATCATTTTCAATGGCATAACCGATCAGCCACTGAAAGTTGGAGGTGGTTTGTTTGTACTGATCCGAAGACGTGGCCGGCTCAAACGGGATCCTCAATTTAAAAGATGCCCCCTTTTTAAACCGGTGGGTAAAATTCTGGTGGCCGTTCTCCCAGTCGGTGATGTCTAATTTTTCCACCCCGTCGGGTAAAATAATATTGTCGGGCATTGTTAAAAATTTCAAAGTCTGGTCAGGGTCTGCTTCCCAACGAATCCGTTGGGGGACTGTATGGCGCGCAACACCACTCTACCTGCTGCGGAATAACTATTCCAAGAGTAACGGTGGAAAGGATAGCAAAACCCAGGTTGGTTTTTACGACTACTTTATTGAGGTGATTGAATCTTGGGTCGCAGCCGGGGTTGATATCTTTTGATTGTACGAGACCCCATGCATAACTCCAGGTTGTTCTTTTGTATACAGTATTGTTGGCAAAAGTATCACAGTCATATTGGCTAATCACCTTTGTAGTGCTGCAACCTGAAGTGATCAGCACAATCCCAATCAATATGCTTCCTGTTACCAGGAAGTTCCCCCTCATTTTAATCCGATTAGCCAAACTGTGCATATGCATCTTTTTAAAAGTAAAAAGAAAATGCCTGCCTGTTTTTTACTGATCAGCGAAAGAACCCGTTTGCTGTATGTAATTTCAAAGATAAAACAACCGAATGAAAACTGCTATATCCACGG
>CAMPJQ010000703.1 GCA_946886925.1 uncultured Terrimonas sp. | reverse complement strand
TAATCCCTTATAAATCCGTTGAAGCAACTGCGCCCGGTACATTGGCCGCACAAACTGTAAAGTAAGACAAAGCACCACTACATCGGCATTTACAATTTCAACCTTATTACCGATATCCGCACAAATCAACTCATACTCCCTCGTAAAACCCACTTCTTCCAGTTTGGTTCTGCATTTTTTCAGCATTTCGTCCGAATCATCTATACCCACAAACTTAATATTATTACCTACCATACTATTCATGCCTATCAGAGTAGTACCTGTAGAACATCCAAGATCGTATACCTGTCCACCCTCTTTAGCATGGTTTGAAGCCAGTTCGGCTATCATACGCTGCATTTCACCATAGTACGGTACCGAACGGTTTACCATATCATCAAATACGTTGGCTACCCCGGCGCCGAATTTAAAATCTGCGGCCTTTTTAATTTCATCTTTAAAAAATTGATCTTCTGACATATTATTAGCGGATAAGCTGATTAAAACTCACTCAGGAACAATGTATTCCAGAAATCAGAGGCGATTATACACGACCACAAATATAGCATCTAACAGCTTTTATATTTGCGGAGACGGAAAGAATGTCAAAAAAAAAATTAACACATTCTTTGACCATCACACATTAAACCTGTTTTATGAGTCTGCATCTAATTAAATACAACACAAAATATATAAAAATGAAAAATCCATATATTTTTAAACCTGCATTACTATTGGGCATATTTGCAGTGTTCGGCTTTGGCGTTTTGCAGGCCCAATCCAAAAAAGAAAAAAAAGCATCGGAGGAAAAGGAAATCGGGACATCCATTAAAGCGCAAAACTATGTTTTTAAAGCCCAAACGCTTTTACCAATGCGTGGTCCAACCCGACATCTGAATGGTGATTATGATCTAAGTGTATCTGAAAATAAAATAGTAAGTTTTTTGCCCTATATGGGTCGTATTTATACAGCGCCTATAGATCCTGCCAACGGGCCGCTTCGTTTTACTTCTACCGATTTTGCATATGCTGTTCAAACTAAAAAGAAAGGCGGGTGGGATATTTCCATTAAACCCAAAGATGTACGTTCGGTAAGGGAATTTAATCTACATGTTTCTGATAACGGTTATGCCACCCTGCAGGTTAGCGGCAACGACAGGCAACCTGTTACCTTTTATGGTTATGTTGTTGAAAAAAGTTAGGATCATGATCAAACGTAGCAGAAGGCAGTCTATATTTTGCATGAGTCATTTTTCACCTGATTAAAAAAACTACCTTTGTAACTACTGCAAACTGTGCTATCGTGGCTCTGTTCTACAAAGCCAAGGAAAGTCCGGACAGTACAGGGCAGCATACCGGTTAACAGCCGGGTGCCGCTTCGGCGGTAACAGACAGTGCCACAGAAAATAACCGTCACGCTGCAAGGCGTGATAAGGGTGAAAAAGTGAGGTAAGAGCTCACTATTATATATGGCAACATGTATAATGGGTAAACCTTGTGTACTGAAATGCTATGTATATCCCGATTTTTTGCCGGCCCGGCGAAATTTTCTTTATTGAAATATCGGGAAGGGTAAGCAGATTGACCTGTTCAGTAATGACCAGGCAAGATAAATGATAGCACCCGACAGAATCCGGCTTACAGGTTTGCAGTAAAATAATTAGGATAGTTCTTAACTGGACTATCCTTTTTGTATATACATAAAAAAACCGGTAACACTACCGGTTCTTAATCAAAACCATAACTACACACTAATAATCGCAAAACTGTATTTTATTTCAATGCGGTAAGGGTTTGGCGCCCTTTATAATTTTGCATCATTTCCTGGTCGGCTTTCTGTGCGGCTGTTGCCGATGGCACACTGATAACCGCACGGGTTGCTTTTTGAAACGATGAAGCCATTTCTGCATCTGCTTTCGAAATCAGCTCAATTGTTGGTTTTGCCATTGTTACCGGCAGGTTGGCTGCAATGAAATTAACGGATACTTCTGCATCTGCTTTGGCAACAGCATTCGTGTTATAAGCTGTCACGTGTGCAATCTCATCGGCAAACCGGCTGATCATCGCTTTATCGGCCCCGGCAGCCGTGGCTGCGGAAGGATATATTGTACTGAGCCTGAAATTAAAATGCATCTCTTTATCAGCTTTGGTACTTGCCTGTGACCTGTTCATGCTCCAAATCCGTCTTTCTTTTACTTCGGATATAAATGTAACAACGGTTTCTCTATCGGCATTGTATATGGCCTTTTTGGTAGGCGTACTGATAAAAAAAGCAGTATTAATTCCGTCGCCGGGGTTTACTACGGTTGTTACACAACAGGTTTCATCACCGGGCTCTGCTTTGTTTGCTGAAATGTTCTGTACTTTAGCTGCGCTTTGGTTGGTATCACTACCACTTACAAAGGAGTCGTCCTGAACAAAAGACATTGTACTCAATCCCATTGCTGTTACCAGCAACATAGAGGCAGACTTGCTGATTACATTTTTGAACATTTTGTTCTGTACTATTGGACTGGTTCCTGCCTTCGAATCCATTTCACTCTTCCTTTTCATAACTATAC
>CAMPJQ010000702.1 GCA_946886925.1 uncultured Terrimonas sp. | reverse complement strand
ATCGCAAGGGTGTAAGACCTTAAGACAGTAAGAGAGTAAGACAGTAAGAGAGTAAGACCGTAAGAGAGTAAGAGTATAAAGCATAGACGATCTTTTACCATCTTACAATCTTGCCATCTTACCATCTTACCATCTTACTTCGTTACCCTCAGCACACCACGCATAACTACATAATGTCCCGGGTAAGTGCATACATACTGGTAGTCGCCGGGCTGTGTGGGTGCGGTAAAATAAATGGTCTCCTTTTCTGTTGGTCCCAGTAAACCGGTATGAAACAATACATCTGGCATGGACGGCACAAAGCCTGATTTTTCACCATTCAACCCTAGTTTTGTTGCGGCTTCACCCACATTGTCGGCAGCGCCTGGTTTGGTGACTACCAGGTTATGCAGCATATCATCGTTATTGTTAAACAGCAACTTTACTTTTGAACCCGCTTTAACGGTAATCGTTTCCACATCAAACTTTAAACCGGGCCTGGTACCTATAACAATGCTGCGGTCAGGTCCCTTTGTCCATGCAGCAGGCTGTTTCGTCAGGTGCTTAACATCAGTGGATTTTGATGCTTTCACAGGAGATTTTGCCATTTCATGCTGCATGTTGTGCTCATGCTGAGGTGCAGCCACATTGACCCTGTTCTTTTCCGTTATAACCAACTTTTCGCCATCGGGCAATTGATTGAGTGTATAAAATCCAAAATTATGTAACAACGTATTGCGCTCTGCGGAAAGCACACCTTCTGCTTTTATTTCATGAATATATCCCAGCCTTAAGCTATCCACCACCAATCGCACTTTTAAGCGATCCGGGGAAACGGCAATAGCTTTAATGGGACAGCTTCCCTGGTTAATGACAGGGCTACCATAATTATGATGATACTTATAGGTAAAGCTTGAAACCTGGTAAGATGCGGCATCACGGGCCGACTGTTCGTCTACCGGTTGGGTAAATTCAATTTCAAATCCATCGGGTCTGGCCTGCACTGTTTTCATTTCGAAAGCCGTTTTGCCATTCCATACCATCCTTTGCAAACCATACTCCCCCCTGCCTGTAGAGCCCCATCCACGGGACGTCATGCCTACAAACATGCTGCCATCCGATCCCCAGTTGAGCCGGAGAATGCCGGATGAAAAACCTTCCCGGAAAGGAAATACTATACCCTGGTAAACACCTTTTACCTGTTCGAGGTATACCCGCATGATTTTACTTTGCCCCTGGTCGCCCACGAATAACTGGTCTTCAAAAGGCCCCATTTTTCCCTTGATATCGTAGCTGATCAGGCCGGCGGTAGATATACCCAGGATCGTATGCGGGAACCACACCGATGGAGTCTTTAGTCCCGGTACCCGTTTGGCTACATCATATTTGGGTTCTCCCGTATCAGGAATGTCTTCTTTTTTCAGTGTAACAGTGGATCCGGGCAGGTGAGACCATACCAGGCTTGCAGGGTTGCCCACAAAATCCCCTTCGGCCACATGCGTAATGCTACCGGAGCCTACCCAGTCGCCCTGGTTTTCGGCATAGAATATATCGCCCTTATTGTTAAGCGCAAAAGCAGCGGGCGAGCGCATGCCGGCAGCAAAGGGTTTCATTTTTCCATCGGGTGTAATTTTTATCATCCATCCATGCCATTTGGATAAACTTTCACCATGATCGCCTACCCATGCAAGGTTCAGTGTAAGTATCATATTGCCTTCTTTGTCTAATACCGGCCCATAGGAAAACTCATGATAATTGGCTGCTAACGGCCAGGAATACACTGTTTCGTATTCATCCGCTTCTCCGTCCCCATCTAAGTCACGCAAACGGGTAAGTTCCGATCGTTGTACCGCGTATATATCCCCGTTAATATAATTCAGCCCCAGCACCTCATGCATGCCCTGCGCAAACAAGCGGTAATGCGGCTTGCCCCCATTCTTCATATAGGGATTGGTAATGATCCACACTTCACCTCTGCGGGTTGATACGGCAAGTGCGTCATC
This sequence comes from uncultured Terrimonas sp., assembly GCA_946886925.1. Next base: position 561 of record CAMPJQ010000702.1, on the reverse strand, counting down.
CGGCAAAAAAGTCATACCCCCCACTTCCAGCAATATGCCTTCGGGTATAGGAACCGTTTGAATGGTATAAAAATCTTCTTCTTTCTGAACATGTATGGTAGTATCCGTTTGGTTTTGGGCGGATAGATGTACAGCAGCACCAATGCATATTGCCAGACACAGCAAGCCCTTTAAAAAGCGGAATAATGTGAAATATAATGTTGTCATGATTTTTATAAAGATTACCAGATGAGGGAATAGGTTACCGCAACGCCGGCTTTATTTATGGGAACCAGCAATTCCTGGTTTGCACCTGCCTGCCGTATAAAAGGCTCCAGCTTTTCATCAATTGAAATGTAGTACGACTTATCATCAATAGCATAAAACCCTTTTTTAATTTGTTCTATCTTTTTAGCAACCGCAATGCGGTGATATAAATTGGCAGATGGATTGGCAACCATCAATTCCCTTACAATTCCTGATGCATTGGGAACTGAAATTTTATCGGTAATATGTGCATCATTTATATTGTACCGGAATGAAGGCGCCCTTCCGGCATCGAGTGTGTAGCCTTTATTCTGC
>CAMPJQ010000701.1 GCA_946886925.1 uncultured Terrimonas sp. | reverse complement strand
TTGCTGAGATACGCGAAGATGACTACCTTGTATTTTATAATGCCGGCGCTTACGGATTTGAAATGGCGTCTAACTATAATTCGAGATTCAAACCCGCGGAAGTGCTGGTAAAGAATAATATACCCAACTTAGTAAGACGGCGCGATACACTTGACGATATATTGGCCACGCAGGTAGCGATGGCGGATTAATGTATATTTAGGGCTAACCGCAACCCTGTAATATTTGTTTGTAATGAAGCGATTTTTCTTTCTGTTCCTGTTCTTATCTTTATTAACACCCGTAATAGCGGGGGAAGTTGCCGCCACTATTGAACTCCGGGTTAAAAATAAAAAGAAAGGCGTCTTTGCTTTTACACTTCCGGTGAATCACATCGTTTTTTGGGGTGCGGTACGGGAAGATACCCTCACCAATGGAAACTACAATATTACACTGAAGGAAACGCAAACCGGTTTTGTGCATATCCGCGTCATGGAACGGGTTATCCGTTTATTTGTGCAGCCCGGTGATCATCTTCGGATATCCATTGACGAAAATAATACAGTGAAACCGGTGAGCATAGAAGGGAACAATGGAGGCGGACAGGAAATATTCACTTCAATGGAACTTACATATCCCGGCAACCTGGTATCGCGTTATAAAAAAGATACTACTGCGGCTTTACTGGAAAGGCATGTAACGAATGACAAAAATATTCGCCTTAAAGTCTTTAAAGTATTATATGATGAGAAGAAGATAGATAAAGCATTCATGGATTTCATGCAACTGAACTTAGATTATTATCATGCTTCCGTTATTTCGGAGATCATATCCGGAAAATATGCATTGACGCAGCTTTCCAAAGATCATCCCCAATATAAACCTGTATTTCCCGCAGATTTTGCCGTATTGTGGGAGAAGTTGTACAGGCAATACCCGGTTAACAATATGGCAGCGATGCAAACCTTCGGATACAATGGCGGATTTAATTTGTATGCAGGCAATTATATTAACGGGTATATTCAATGGATCAGGAAAAATAATAAAGCGATAACCGCTCCCGGCTGGGTTTCAGGTATGAGAGAAACCTTTCAAACCATACAAAGTAATCTTTCGCCGGTTGTGGCCGAATATATGGAGGCGGGAATATTATTTACGGAGCTGAGCAGGGAAAAAAATTATGTGGAGCTGGTGAAATTTTCAAATGATTTTAAGAAGCGTTATCCGCAGAGCCACTATGCTTCATACCTTGAACCGTTACTTCAAAAAGCAAATACCTGGTACAATAAAGTGAAAGGCGATTTTACTGCTGAACAAAAACTGATACCGGGTTATGCGGCGATAGATTCGTTTAAGCAACTGATGACCCCTTTTTTGGGAAAAGCCGTTTTCATTGAATTCTGGGCAACATGGTGCATTACCTGTAAAGACCAGTTTGATCACGAAGATGACCTGCAACGTTTTTTGAAATCAAAGGGTGTGGAGCATCTTTTTATTTCTGTTGACAAGCAATTGCATGAAACAGAGTGGAAAGAAATGATCAAATATTTTAATCTCCGCGGCAGTCATATCAGGGCAAATGAAAAGCTGGTAAAGGATTTATCCCGCATCTTCTGGCAGGGCAGGGGATATGCGCTCCCGTTATATGTTGTCATCAGCCGCTCCGGCTACATCGTTGAATTTGATGCTTACCGTCCTTCCGAAAAAAAGAAATTGTACCAGCAGATAGAGAAGTATGTGCAGTGAAAATGATGTAGAAAACTGCATTGAGATCATTGCATATTTTTTTACCTTTTCTTCCCGACGGGGTCTTCACAGCCGGGCAGTTGTGAGAGGAGTGAGACCCCGGCGAATGGTCTATCGCCAGGGTTTCATAGCCAGACCACAATGGCTCTTGATGAAAACCCCTGCGCGAATCAAAATGGAAAACGCTGTGAACCTATACGCCCTATGATCCTATTTGTTAAGAAATAAAAACAAACACATAGACACAGTAGGAACATAGAAACACAGTAGGAGGGGCTACGCCTTCTCAAATAAATAATTGGGATAATTCAGTGGATCCTGGTTGAGCAGATCGCACAGTACCGTATACAGCTCAGGGTAGTGCAGTTGCAAACGATCAGGACTTTTAAAATAGATCTCTATGCTTTCGGCCCAGAATTCCTGGAAATCTTTGATCGCATATTCGGAATATAAGCCGATCGTGAGGATTTTTTCTACGTGATAAATTTTATCGCCAATAGAATTGAACTTGCTGAAAGAATCTTTAAAATCCCTGTCAATGCTCAGCTCTGTTTCAAAATTCTGGTAATAGAGGGCATGGGCCATTTCATGTAAGCCCACATTCTGGAGGTCATATTTGTTTTTGTATCCCTCCAGGAATTGTTTCCACGCTATATTAATGGTATTGCCGGTTACATTACCGATCAGTATCCTGAAAGGTTCCAGTCCAACAAAGGCTTCGGGAAAGATCTGTATGATATTGAAATGCGACAGCAGGTATTTCTTTAAACCAAAAGAAAGCAGAATGGCTGCATCGCTGATCAGGATAGGCATATACCGATA
>CAMPJQ010000700.1 GCA_946886925.1 uncultured Terrimonas sp. | reverse complement strand
AATAGTAATGTTTTGCCACATAGCCACAAGGAAACGAAATAAAATCCGTTTATCAACACTTTGTGGCTTAGAGTCTTAGTGTCATATTTTCTATACAGTCCCTTTTGAGGCCGCCCCCATTTTATTTGCTGAATAAAAAACAGAACCTGCAAGTGTGCGACGCCCGCCTTACGAACGGGCAGGCAACGGAAGACTCATAGCAGCAATGTAGCCCGACAACATAAAAAAAAAGGCATTAACTGTTACTGCCGCAATAAATAATAAAATTGATTATCGCAATCGCTACAGCAGTCCGCAATGCATTATCTATTGCACGGGTGGCGCTATAGCCATGCGTACTTCAACCGTAGCGCCCCATTGCAGCACGGGGCAGCCTTTAGCGATTTCTACTGCGTCGTTATAACTTTCGGCGCGAATAAAAAACAATCCGCCCAGCGATTCCTTGATCTCCGCATACGGGCCCTCAGTCACCGAATGTTGTTTTACCACTCTGCCATCGCCATCCCAGCGTTTGGGTGGCGCTACCAGTTTGTTTTGTGCAGCAATGCTGCCAATCCAATCCTGGAAAGGTTTGATGGCTGCCTGCATTTGTTCCGGCGAAGGACTGGCATCTTTAGTTTTCATATCCCTGTGAATGGCTATTAAAAATTCGTTCATTGTTATTTGAATTAAAATGGTGATTAAATGATTCTTAATGCAATACCAGCATAAGATGCTAATAAATTTGTTTTCTAATTTTTTATGCCGACCCATTCAGCCAATCGCTATAACGATCAGCACCGTTGTAAGCACCTTGCTCAGGTAACAATGTGCGCTCCTGCAACAAGGCGCCGAAATAACGTGCATTATTATCAGCTATTACCTTGCGTGCATCACGATTGTGCTGCAGGTATGCATGCACCAGCTCATCCAGTTGAAATGTTTCCGGTCCGGCAATTTCCACCGTTTTATTTTGCGGCGCACCGGTTGCAATATCGGCAACTGCCGCTGCCACATCTTCCGAAGAAATCGGTTGTATCAGCGCTGTTGACAAATGTATGCCATCGGCTTTGGCGCCCGACTGTGCTATGCCGCCTGCAAATTCAAAAAACTGTGTGGAATGCACAATGGTATACGGTATTCCCGATGCCTGTATCAGCTCTTCCTGTACCTGCTTGGCGCGAAAATAACCACTTTCCTGCAGGCGGTGGGTACCCACCACTGATAGCGCCACATGATGCTGCACACCAGCCTTTGCTTCGGCAGCCAAAAGGTTTTGCCCCGACTCGCGGAAGAATTCCATTACCGCCCTGTCTTCAAACGAAGGCGAATTGGCCACATCTATCACCACCTGCGCATCTGTCAGCGCTTCGGCTAAGCCTTCGCCTGTAATGGTGTTGATGCCTGCCGATGGCGATGCGGCGATTACGGTATGTCTTTTTGCGGTGAGTTTTTTAACGAGTTTGGAACCTATCAGCCCGCTGCCGCCAATTACTACTATTTTCATATTATTTACTTTTTGACCTAAGAAATTGTTGTGTGTGAAAGCATCTTTTCTATGCCTTTTTTCCGCAAAAAAGTTACAATAAAACTAACCAAATTGTCCCACCCTATATGTACCCACTCCATGCGGGAAGGAAATGTTCAGCCGGTTCCAGGTATTGATGGTGCCAACTGCCATCGTCAGGTCAATCAATTCCTCTTCAGAAAAATGTTGAGACACTTTCTTATACACCGCGTCCGGAACTTTACATGCCGTAACCGCCTCGGCCCAAAGCAGCGCCGCTCTTTCCCGGTCGGTATAGTAAGGCGATTCCTGCCATACGCCCAGCCCGTACAGGCGTTGTTCCGTTTCGCCAATAGCGCGGGCATCTTTCCAGTGCATATCAAGACAATAGGCGCAACCGTTGATCTGCGAAACCCTGATCTCTATGAGCAGTTGAAGCGGTATTTCTATCCGGCTGTTTTTTAAATAAGTGCCCATTGCAAACAGTGGTTTCAGGGCTTCCGGCCCCTTTACAAAAAAGTTCGTTCTCTTTTCCATTGTACTAATCATTATAAATGTGTTTAAAGCAGAATGACAAACAACCTGCAACAATTGGACAAAAAAAGAAAATATTTTCAAGAAAGTTTTGGGGCTGTGGGCAGAATCCCGTTGGTCGGCTACATGCCCGGCTGTGCGCTGCTACTCCGCCGCAATGCCTACACACATGCTTCAGCGGGGTATCTGCTTCCATCCGGCAGCCTGTGAGCGGCAGAACAGGAGATGAGCAAGGTTGCCAACCCGGGGATAGTGCTCTCAGGCTAAAACGATCTGACTAAAGGGCGGATATATCAATCCTCTGGTGGTTTTTTGGTTTAAATTGACATATAGATTATGAAGACCGGTTGTAACCACCCCCTAAAAATTCAATACCACCGTACCCATCTCAGGCTTAACGCGGATAACGGCATCGCCGGCAGGAGCCAAAAAATTTCCTTTGGATGCTTTAACCTGGTAATCCATATTTTGAAACCGGCAGTTTATTATATGCGGAGCTATTTTGGTAAAAGGCAGGGATGCTGTATTAC
>CAMPJQ010000699.1 GCA_946886925.1 uncultured Terrimonas sp. | reverse complement strand
TGTTATGACTTTCATCTATGCTGGCTACTCCATATGGTTCAGTAAGCAGGTTTTCCGTATCGGCTCTCAAAGTTCCGTAGGTGGTAATGATAACCTGTATATTTTCTTGTTGCAGTTGTTCGGGCTTTCGCTGATTACCATGATATACTACAGATTTGATAGAAGGAGCGAATTTTTCAAGCTCCTGCTGCCAGTTATAAATAAGTGAAGACGGGCAAACGATGATATGTTTTATTACGGGATTCTTTTCGGCCTGGCTTACTAAAAAACAAATAGCCTGTATTGTTTTTCCTAATCCCATATCATCGGCCAGGCAGCCGCCGGCGCCGGCTTCGGCCAGCAACATCATCCATTCAAAGCCTTTTTGTTGGTAAGGCCGCAGCATTACATTTACTGATGAGGGGATAGCATAAACCTGCCCCTTACCATCCTGCCATTGTTTCCAACGCTGCCACCAGTCATTTTTTATTACACCATTTAATACACTGGCCCCGGTTGCGGTTTGCTGTTCATTAATTGCCAGCCACCGGGCCACTGTTATTTCATTTTTATTCACCTTCCCATGCTTGATGATGGTAGCATATTGCCGCAACCATTCATCACCCAGTACACCCAGGCTACCATCTTTTAATAACACCGCCCGTTGACCTGCCAGCAGCATTTTTTGCAATTCCTGCAATGAAATTTCTTCGTTTCCAAACTTCACCTTCATTAACAGTGTTATACTTCTTTCATCCTCGTGAACTTGCTTTATCTCTGTTTCCGCAGTATAAGAAGAATAGCGGAAATGTTTCAACATATCCATTCCGGGTAACTCAATATCAGAAACCAATAATTGGTGATAGGCTTTTAAGAACCATTGCTTTTTTTGCGCATCTGCAAAAGAGAGATAGTAATAACCATTACGTTGATTAGGAAAATTTGGGTGCAATGATTCTAACAATGTTAGAAACTGCTCTTCCTGCTCTTTATTTCTTTTTATTACAATCGCTTCGCCATTTTGTACAAAGTCCGCCGTCTCTTTCCAGGGACCATCTATTACATAGCCTTCATACAGCCATTGCGGCGTAAGCATCAGGAAAGTATTATTAAGTTCACTCAGCATCACCCGGTTAACAGGGATGCTTGCTATTTCCTGTTGCCCAAGTAAATTATTGCGGTTAACGGTATAATTCTTCTCCAGCTCAGCCAGTATATGATGTGCCAGCTCGGTTGGCCGTGTTGAATATTGTTCCGGCTTTTGCTCTTTGAGCCATTCCAATACCTGGTAGTCGCGGTAGCTAAGAATAAAATACTCATTGTTACTTTCCAACAAAAAATGCTGTCGGGTAAAATCATTGCTTTTGTATGATGTGCCATTAATAACGATATAGGTAATAAGGTGCAGTCGCTCCCCTTCTTTCACTACTTCAAATTTCAATTGCGGCCTGTATTCACTAAACCTGCAGGGAGCAGTTGAAAAATGTTTGTTCCCGTTTATTTGTTTGGTATGATACCATTTTACAAGCGGCGCAAATGGTTTTACGTTTTCCAGCAACTGATGATAATGCCGCAACATCGCGTTGCGCAAATACGGCGTATAAGCAACTCCCGCTTTTTGTTTGGTATGCCGTTGCCTGATCTCTCTTTTTGCGTCATCTATCGCATCCCTTCCAAAATCCTTGAAAACTATTTGCACCTGTTTTTGCAAACCCGGGTACAAAGACTTTAATTCGCTTAAACTAATATCGCCCACTTCATAGTTTAAAGAAGCATTATTTTTTACAATGCGCAGTGTTTGCAAAACAATATGGGTTTCCAGCAACTTATGCGGTGATAATAAAAACGCCAGCCTGGGACTTTCTTTAACAGCTTTCATGTGTTCACTTTTATTCTTTTTTCGCCACATAGTATATCCATAAAAATCATCATCGATGTTGGAATAAAATAGCTCGATAATTTTTATGGATACTTCATCAAATATTAAATCGAATTAAAATGCATTGAAAAAATGGGTCGGCAAACTTAAAACTTAACATCAAAAGAGAAAAGCGGGATTTTGGGTTGTCAATTACCGGTTACCCGTTTCCAGTTATAAACAGCCAGGTAACTCCTATTCAACCTTTCCGCTCTAAGTCTGTTATATAGTTACTGAAAATAATAATATGAAAGTAGAGATTTGGTCAGATATCATGTGCCCGTTTTGTTATATAGGCAAGCGTCGGTTTGAAAATGCTTTGCAGCAATTTCCGGACAAAGACAATATCGAAGTAGTTTGGAAAAGTTTTCAATTGAACCCGGCAATGAAAACCGAACCGGGCAAAAACATCAATCAATACCTGGCAGAAGCAAAGGGCTGGAGCATTGATTATGCAAAACAAATGAATGCCCACGTTACCAACATGGCCAAAGAAGTGGGCCTGCATTACGATTTCGATAAGGCGGTTGTCGCCAATTCATTTGATGCCCACCGTTTGATACAACTTGCCAAAGATCATGGCAAAGGTGATGAAATGGAGGAGCGTTTATTCAAAGCCTATTTTACAGAAGGAAAGAATACCGCTGATCATTCG
>CAMPJQ010000698.1 GCA_946886925.1 uncultured Terrimonas sp. | reverse complement strand
AAAAATTAGCCAGGGCTGCCAATATCTCTGCTTCTACTATTTACATTTATTTTAAAAACCGGGAAGACCTGCTGACGCAATTGTTTATCCAGGTGCAACAAACTTTTTCCGATGTAGCGTTGGCGGGTTTCAGTCCCGACCTGTCGTTTGAAGAAGGGTTATGGTTGCAATGGAAGAACAGGCTTCGCTTTATACTGAAATACCCGGTGCATTACCAGTTTTACGAGCAGTTCAGGAATTCACCTTTAATTAACCACAGCGACATTAACCTGTCTGTTTTTAAGAATAACATGAAACATTTTGTGTTGAATGCCATAAGGCGCGGTGAACTTGCCAGGATGGAACCCGAAATTTTCTGGGCCCTTGCTTATGGCAGTTTTTATGCGCTTGTAAGATTTCACCTTAATGAAAAATCTATGATGAATGAAAACTTTAAACTTACCGACACTATTATGAAACAAACATTTAAGCTGGTTTTAAAAGCATTGCAACCGGCATAAATCGTATTCACTTTTATCTGAACATACATGAATCACCAGGGAAGCATTGTCAAACATACATTTACCAGGTATCAAAAATTTGTAATTGCCATATTGGCCACATTACAGTTTACGGTTGTTTTAGATTTCATGGTATTGTCTCCACTTGGAGCCATATTGCTGCCGGAATTAAATATCAGGCCCTCTCAGTTTGGATTGGTAGTATCGGCTTATGCTTTCAGCGCGGGCGCTTCGGGATTGCTGGCTGCGGGTTTCGCCGATAAATTCGACAGGAAAAAAATGCTGTTGTTTTTTTATGCAGGGTTTATTGCCGGTACTGTATTGTGTGCTATTGCACCCAATTACCATTTTTTACTGATGGCACGTATAGTAACCGGTTTATTCGGAGGCGTTATAGGGTCTGTAAGTTTCGCTATTATTACGGATTTATTTCCGCTGGAAACAAGAGGAAGAGTAATGGGATTTGTACAAATGGCTTTTGCGGCAAGCCAGGTATTAGGGATTCCTGTTGGCCTGCTGCTGGCAAATTATTTCGGCTGGCATTCGCCGTTTTGGATGATAGCCGGGTTTACGGTTATTGTGGGATGCATTATTGGGATATGTATGCGACCGGTAACTGAACATCTCCTCTTAAAACATGACAGGAGTGCATTTCAGCACTTATGGAAAACCGTTTCTAAGCCAGATTATGTGAAAGGGTTTACAGCCACCATTTTACTGGCAACAGGCGGGTTTATGCTGATGCCGTTTGGAAGTGCTTTTATGACCAATAATATGAAGATATCATTAGAGCGTCTGCCTTTATTATATGGTGTAACAGGAATTTTCTCCATCATTTTCGGCCCATTGATAGGGCGGGTAAGCGATAAAGTTGGAAAATACAAAATCTTTGTTCTCGGATCTGTACTTAGCATGTGCATGGTAGTTATATACACAAACTTAGGCGCTACCCCACTATGGATAGCCATTGCGCTGAACGTAATATTGTTTGTTGGAATTTCATCGCGGATGATTTCAGCATCGGCACTATTAACCGCGGTGCCGCAGCCGCAGGACAGGGGCGCTTTTATGAGTATCAATGCTGCCGTGCAGCAAATATCTGGTGGCATAGCTTCGGCCATAGCAGGAATGATTGTGGTGCAAAACAGCAGCGGCGCTTTGGTGCATTACAACACCCTCGGTTATGCAGTAGTGATGTCTATGATGGTAGCCATATTGCTCATGTACCTTTTAAACAACCAAATTAAAAAAAAACTACGGGTTAAATTAGCTATATGATTTGGGTATTCAAAACATCAGTACAAAATAAAACGCAGGTCCGGCAGGTTATGCACCTGCTTGATAAGCTGGTTAAACCCCGTGGCAAATGGAATTTTGATTTAGATGATTGTGACAGGATATTAAGAATCGAATATGAAGACCTGTCTGTTGGCGAGTTGATGTCGGCAATGCATACTGCAGGATTTATGTGTGAAGAATTAGCCGGTTAGCAAGGAGAAAATATGCTATGCTTTTTTCTCAGGTGGTTTTTCACCACCGGGAAGTTTTTTTTCAAAGATATGAGCCAGGTTCGACATTGGTCCTTTCATTTTATGGGTACGGTCGTCCATGCTGCCATCCTCCAGTAAGACGCCTAATTGCAACGAAGCCGGCAAATATTGCAAAATGGTTTGCCGATGATCATCCATGGCGTTTTTAATTTTATCCATATAAACCCCTTTGTCCCTTTCGTTTTGAACAATACGCATGGCTTCCTGCGCAACCTTGCCCAATACTTCTTTGGCTTTATCTGCAGTTACGCCCGAATACTGCCCTATTTTTTCTGCTATTTCCTGCTGTTTTCCCCCAAAAATATCCGGGTGCTGTTCTTTCAGAACAGAGTTCATTATCTTTTCGTACCCTTTGCCTGTTACAGCAAATAACGAAAAGGCGGTTAGCGCAGCCGGTACTGCAGCCTGGTGAAGTTTTTCATCAGCCGAAAGATTATCCAGTCCTTTAACTTCCTGTTCATTAGGATCTACCTTATGTAAGGGATGATAGCCAAGATTTCTGA
>CAMPJQ010000697.1 GCA_946886925.1 uncultured Terrimonas sp. | reverse complement strand
ATTCCCGACTACGCCGATGTCTTCTCTTAAATCCAGATCAAAGGGAGCACCCAATTTGCCAAGAGCATAACGCTTATGCAGTATACCACCTGTAAGGGTTCCGAATGAGGCATCCATAAACCCCAGCTTTTCATCAACAAGCACCGCTACCTGCGGATCCATTTCAGGAATATGTTTGTCCGGGTATTTATAAAAATACTCCTGCCCGCTTTTAATAACATCCAGCAATTGCGGGTGGCTGAACCAGCCGCCCCACATATCAAACCACCAGCCGCCATAGCCATAAGCAAGCATGCGTCCCAGGTTCTTTTTTAAGAATGCTACTGACTCTTCCATCGTTTTGGGTCCCAGCCAAACGCCATCCGTATAAGCTGTGCCAGGCGGCGCTACCTGTGGCGCCCTGTCTCTCAGCATGGTTGTTATGGCTGTGCGGGTATCGTTTTCTGCCAGCCATAATTTACCATGCAACTGAACAGATTTAATTGCAGCAAAAGGCGCCCAGTCTTCACCGCTTACCCTGTTGTAATCATTAGGGCTCGACAGATAGTCGAGGTCTTTACAGCGCAACAAGGTGGATAAAGCGCCATGACCCCGCCGCAGGTCGCTTACGAAAAAATGATAGCCGTAAAATGCGCCAGTCAGGAGCTTACCGGCCGACGCTTGCTTTACTATTTTACAAAAGTAGGCTACGTTGTATGCCATGGTTTCTGCGTGGAAATCAAAGGTATCAAACACCTGCCCTGCCGTATCCGCATTTCTCCATTCCATCTTCCTGCGCTTACCGCTTATATCTCCCAAAGCTGCCGTTTCAAAAGTAACAGCAGGCTGTGCCCATGCACGCCGCAGCGCTGCTTCATTATTGTGATACCGTATCTGCAGCCATTGACGGAACCCCTCTAACCGCACCGGGTTTTCATCATAAAACTCATCCCGGAAATGGTACATCCACTCCTCTGTAAAGCCACCTGCCACATGTACGCCAATAAGATTTTTAGCATATATGGAATTCAAAAGCCACCGAACCATTGCGGTTAAAACCCGCCCTGCCTCTGCTCTCCACAAAGGACTGTAAAAGCTGGTACGGTACAAAGACCCGTCAGGAAGCATGCAGGCGGTTCCGGGGTGCAGCGCTTCCCACCATGCGGGCGCATCAAGATGGATCCGGATAATGACCATCGCACCTGGATCTGCCGACAATATCTCATCGAAGTCTTTTATTATACCTGAATAATCAAACTCGTTTTCTCCAACCCAGATATGGGGTCGGAACGCTTTAATGCCGCTGGTTGAATTGATTCCCCTGTCGCCCAAATAAGCAGGGATATTGTACAGGTGCAGGCCGGCGGCTGCCATTTCTGCGTAATATTTCTTTTCACCCAGGTACGACATATAGGCAAATGGCGGGTATGGCTCACCGTTAATAAAAAGCGCAGGCGCTCCTTCATATTCCCGCACTTCCGCGTTCGGCTGGCCAATGGCAATACCGGTAAAGCAGGTAAATAAAACGGTAAACAGAATATAGTGACTATGTTTCATTAAAAGTTATAAAAGATGATTAAAATTGTTTTGTTGAACGGAGCGTCGCCCATGCAGGTCAACCGGAGTGGTGCAGCCCTTTACCTCAAAATTATATCACAGCATATATTTAACAGCCAACAGGTTTCTGTTTTGATGGGCGAAATAAAACCATACACGATGATGGAAAATTAAACTTAAAAAGCGATTATTGTAAAAAATGTAAATGATATATTGAACAATGAATGAACAGCAAAATCCCTGGCAAATCATTGATCAGAAGGATATCTATGATAATGCCTGGATACAGGTAACAGAATATAATGTGATCAATCCGGGTGGCGGAAAGGGCATTTACGGCAAAGTGCATTTTAAAAACAATGCTATAGGCATTGTGCCCCTTGACGCAGAGGGCAATACCTGGCTGGTTGGACAATACCGCTTTCCGCTGGATGCTTATAGCTGGGAAATACCTGAAGGTGGCGGGGATCTGCATACCGACCCGCTGCTCTCGGCGCAACGTGAGCTGCTGGAAGAAACAGGTATAAGAGCAGAAAAATGGGATAAGGTGCTGGATATGCATTTGTCTAATTCCGTAACGAATGAAGCAGCAGTTGTATATCTTGCACAGGAATTATCATTTTATGCAGCAACACCGGAAGAATCGGAACAACTGACAGTAAAAAAAATGCCTTTTGAAAAAGCATTTGATATGGTTATTGCCGGGGAGATAACAGATTCAATATCTGTTGCAGCATTGCTTAAAGTAAACTACCTGTTAGCCAACAAACTGATATAATAATTTAAATTTGAAAAAATCATCCTTTATTATCGGCCGGCAGCCCATCATTGAAGCTTTTGAAAGCGGTAAAGCCATTGATAAAATCTTCATGCATAAAAATATCAATGGTGAAAATATCCAGCATATCCGTCAATTGGCAAAAGACAATCATGTTCCCATACAAATGGTGCCCGTTGAAAAGCTGAACGGTTTTACAAAAGCCAATCACCAGGGAGTTGTGGCCATTGCTGCCGTGGTGCAGTAT
>CAMPJQ010000696.1 GCA_946886925.1 uncultured Terrimonas sp. | reverse complement strand
ATCCTGAACCGGCTGAACAGAAAAAAGCTATTGAAGAGCAATAAAGAACTGGTTACCGGAATTACCCATGAAGATTACAATATCCGGGAGGCTGATGATAGTTGCTTCGACCTTTTTTTTATTGCAGAAAAGGAATAAAAAACCGCTCCGGTTACCGAAACGGTTTTTTCAATTTAACATGGGTTAGGAAAACGACCGGTGTTACCGTCCAAAGTATTTGTTTACTGCTTCAACGCGATTATTGACATGCAGCTTTTCATAAATATGATATACATGTTTGCGCACAGTTTCCTGTGCAATACCAAGTCTTGTTGAAATTTCCTTATACAGCAGTCCTTTCGCAAGCAGCTCAAGAATTTCATGTTCCCGGTTAGACAAATTATCCAGTAAACCGGAAGACGGATTTTTTTCCTGGAAAACTGCAACTACCTTTCTGGCTATCTGGCTGCTCATCGGGGCCCCGCCTTCAGCCAGTTCGCGTATGGATTCTAATAATTTTGCGGGGGCGGTCTTTTTTAAAATATACCCGTTGGCTCCGGCGGCCAGCGCTTCAAATATTTTTTCATCCTCTTCATACACCGTGCACATCATAAACAATATGTCGGGATTTTTAGGCTTTAACTCTCTTACGCAGTCAATACCACTCATACCTCCCAGATTAATATCCATCAGCACCACGTTCGGCTTCAGTTTGGGAATACCGGAAATAGCGCTTTCGGCGCTGATAAAAGATCCCCTGAACTTGTATCCATCGGCCATCATAATAATCTGTTCCAATGCCATGCGTATATCATCATTATCTTCTACAATGCAAACAGAAATCATATCCATGTAAAGTAAATAAACTGTAAAACTAAAGGTTATTTAATGAAATGCCTGTACCCCAAAGCGGGTATCAGGTTAAAGGTACCCTTAATATAACAGAAGTGCCGTTCTGGGTTGATATTATGCAGGATCCTCCAACGGCAGAAAGCCTTTCTTTCATATTAAGCAGTCCATTATTATAATTGCGAATGGCAGAAGGGTCAAAGCCAATGCCATTATCTGTTATAGAAATGGAAAAATACCCGTTGGCAGTAAACTGTACATTTACCTGCGTTGCCTGCGAATGCTTTACTATATTATGCAATGCTTCTTTTACTGAAAGCAGGATATTACGGCGGATTTTTCCACTCACTGTTATTTCCGGGATAGGATCAGGCGTTACAATATGTAACCGGAATGGCATCGGTTCAAAGTATTCTACAATCAGGTGCCGCAGGTAGGCTATCAGGTTAGGCAATGTATCATTCCTTGAATTTAATGTCCATATAATTTCATTCATTTTATCAATCAATATGTTTGATGTTTCTGAAATCTTTTCAAGTTCTTTACTATCATCCTGTGTACTTTTGACTTTTGCAATTTCACTCAACAGGCGTATAGAAGTAAGTCCCAATCCTATGTCGTCATGTATTTCCTGCGATATCCGATTCCTTTCTTTATCCCTCGTATCAATAATCGCCCTGTATTTTTCAAGTTCCTTTCTGTCATTTTCGAGCTGTAGCTTTTCCACAGCTCTTATACGTTGCGCTTCCTGCATTCTCGCCCTGTAAGATAACCCCTGCATAAAAAGCAGCATCTGGAACAGTATGCCCAGCATAAAAACCAAAACCGGAGCACCGGCATGTTTAAAAAAATGATATTCATACTCACTCCATCTGTCAATATAAAGCGCTACACAGGATAACAGGATGGCAATAAATGCGCCTATAGCCACATATCTTACCTCCTTATTGCTTTTTCGGATTATTAATATGGTAATGAGGCAGGTTGCATACATTAGTACAATCATTCTTATGGTATCGAAAGCCATATTCCCGATATGATTATACCGGTTGGTGTAGGTAAGTGGAAGATTGATGGCTAAAAAAACGAACTGAATCAGTACAAGTATTCTGAAATGCTTATACAGACCGGGGAAGTTGTTTCTTAAAGAAAAGAAGGAGGAGATAAAAAGTAAAATGAGTATGTTCCCGCTCAATTGCAGCACCTGGTATCTGAAATCGTAAAAAAAATAATACATGTCGCCGAAGATAAACAGGTTGAGCAGCCGGAGTAAAAAATAAACTACAAAAACAAACATTGCCCCGGTATAATACAGGTATTCAATTTTGAGGGTTTGAAAAAAGATAGTGAGCGTGTAGGCAAACATGCTGAACATAATGCCCAGCAGTGCTAAAGTAATATAAACGTATAGCCGGTTTGGCCGTACAAGATGATTAAATGTAAAGGCAGTTTGCTCATGAGGCAATAATATTACAGGATCAAACTGGTACCAGTTATAAAAATTTATATCGGCCCGGATATAGAATGTTTTATACGTTCCTTTTTTCACTGTAAAAAAAGCATACGGAACTTCATTAAATACAGTATAGGAAAAAGAACTGAATTGATTGTTCAACGGTTTCATTGTAGCCGTGCTGCTGTCGTACTCATACATGGTATAGCGCTGAGCTCTGCCTGTATATAACCAAAATGTGCTCTGCGGGCTGCTGTTGGTAACGGATAGCTTTATAAAAT
>CAMPJQ010000695.1 GCA_946886925.1 uncultured Terrimonas sp. | reverse complement strand
CCCGTAACTGGTCGGAAAAGGTAAAATACCCTGCAATCTCATTTTCTATCAATACATACACCACCGTTCCGGTAAAATCTTCGGCCGTTTCTGTTGTGCTGATGTTTTTTTCTTTCAGGTAATTCGGTCCAACTACTTTAATTTCTTTTCCCCCTACCCTTCCTTCCAAACCAATGCCCGGCAGGTAGTTAAAGCTTTCTGACCGGGGAATTGTAATATTGAGTTCCTTTGCTTTTCTCAATATACCTGCGGCAATATAATGTTCGGAATGCTGCTCAATGCCGGCTGCAAGACCCAGCAATTCTTTTTCGTCAACATCCCGGCTCAGCACTTTCACTTCCTGCAATTCGTGCGATCCCTTTGTTAATGTGCCGGTTTTATCGAAGATAATAGTGGTAATCAGCCGTGCATTTTCAAAAGCCGTGCGGTTGCGGATGAGCAGTCCTTTTTGTGCAGCAATGGAAGTTGAAATAGCTACCACCAAAGGCACCGCCAGTCCTAATGCATGCGGACAGGAGATAACCATAACCGTTACCATTCTTTCCAGCGCAAATACAAAGGGAAAACCCAGCAGCAGCCAAACCACAAGCGTTACCATACCGCCGCCCAAAGCAACAAATGTTAAGACCTTTGCAGCACGGTCGGCAAAATTTTGCGTTCTGGATTTCACCTTTTGCGCATCTTCCACCAGCTTCACCACCTTGTTCAGGTAGCTGTCGCTGCCCGTGCTCATAACTTTTACAGTGAGTGAACCATTGCTGTTAACCGCTCCGCCAATTACCGTACTGTCTTTTTCTTTTTTCACGGGCTTGCTTTCGCCGGTGAGCATGCTTTCGTCCACATAGCTTTCGCCTTCCAGCACAATACCATCCACCGGAATTTTTTCACCCGGCTTTACCATCACCACATCATCTATTTTCAGCTGGCTTACCGGCATATCGTGAATGTGGCCATTTACCAGGTGATGAGCGGTTGAGGGCATCATCTTTACAAGCAGTTCCAGGGAACGGGATGCACCCATCACCGATTTCATTTCAAAGTAATGACCGATGAGCATGATGTCTATCAGCGTTGCCATTTCCCAGTAAAAATCCATCCCCTCCAAACCAAAAGTAATGAGCACGCTGTATGCCCACGCAACGGTAATGGCCACACCAATGAGTGTCATCATGCCAATGGCGCGGTCTTTCACTTCATCGTACAATCCTTTCAAAAAAGGATAACCACCATAAATGAAAATAAATGTGGAAAGAAGGGCCAGTACATATCTATCACCCCTAAAAGCCAGTTCAAAGCCAAGCAAATGCTGGATCATAGGCGACAAAGCAAGCACGGGAACGGATACGATCAAACATACAATAAACCGTTGCCAGAAATCAGCAACATTGTGGCCGGCATGTTTGTCGTGCCCTTCGTGCCCCGCCGGGGAATCCATGTGGTGATGAGCATGTTGCTGCGACGTATGATGATGTTCCATAAACGTATTTCAGTTATTTATCTCTAAAAGTGAATATATGCTATCCGCCTGTTTTTTCTTTGTTATTTGCAGGCGTCCGGCTCCCAAAGCGACGGTGAATATTTCCGGTTGTTTTCCTGGCTGTATTTACACATTTCCATAACTATTGGATTCACCACCATCAATGGCAATGGTTTGTCCATTTACATAAGATGCATCTTCACTTAAAAGAAATGCGACTACTTTGGCTACTTCATCAGGCAATCCCAATCGCTTAGCAGGGTTGTGTTGGGCATATTCTGTTTCCGCCGCTTTGGGATCATCGGGATTAACCTGTTTAAATGCTTCAGCAACCATTGGAGTAAGTATAGCACCGGGTGCAATGGCGTTGGTATTGATCCCATCCCGGCCGTATTCAAGCGCGGCATTTTTGGTCATGCCCGAAACCGCATGCTTACTGGCAACATAAGGTACCTGGTTCAATACACCGCGAATGCCTCCTACAGAAGCAACATTTACGATCCGCCCGTATTTTTGTTTCTGCATTACAGGAATAACATAGCGCATACCGTAATAAACACCCATCAGGTTAATGTCTATCACCTTTTTGAAAATGTTTACATCGTATTCGGTCATTCCGGCCTGTTTGCCTTCGATGCCTGCATTGTTGTAAAGCCCGTCAATGCGCCCGAAAGCTTTTACGGTTTCGTTTACATAATTTTTTACTGCCTCCTCATTGGAAACGTCGGCAACCGCGGTAACGATTTTTACAGAAGGAAATTTTTTACCGATCTCATTCTTTGCTTCCGCCAGGCTTTTCTCATTGTAATCTACAAGCATAAGGCTAGCTCCCTGCGATGCAAGCTCCTGCGCTGCTGCAAGACCCAGTCCCATTGCCGCCCCGGTAATGATGACTACTTTATTTTCTAAACTGCTCATAATTTAAATTTTAGGTGGTGTATAATAGAATGTGTGTACGTTCTGCTTTTTACCGTCATCGAAAAACAAAAATCAATGCCGGGCTTTCCCCGGCTGATTTGATTCTACTGCTGTATCCTCCCGGCTCCGTATACAATTTACTTATAAAAAACTTAAACACTTATAATC
>CAMPJQ010000694.1 GCA_946886925.1 uncultured Terrimonas sp. | reverse complement strand
TATACGGCCACAGCCACTGTAGCAGCTATGAAAAAAAGTATTAAAAGCAATATTTTTCCTGTAAATAATTGCATTTAACGTAACAATAAAAAATGTGTACTGGTAGTGTGCATTCTGAACTTCGCTTAATGTAAGGAAATTACATAAAAACAAAACAACTTCCATATGTATCCGCAAATAAATCGAAAAAATAGAACGAATCTGCATCCCGCAAGCAATAGCTAAGTAGAAACTATTACAGGAAGAATAAAGAAGTTGATTATGCCTGTTCGCTGTTCAAACAAACAAGAAGATGATGCGCAATTACATTTCTTTTTTTAGCGCATTCCATGAACAGCGTAAATAAATAAAGAGAGCAGGAGGAATGAAATGTACTTTACCAGACTTCAGTTAAAACAGTGTTACGGCATTGTTAATACCCGTTATTAATGATTAAACATTGCTTTCCTAACAACGTCTGTATATTGAAAACAGCATAAACTATGAAACAAAATAAAATATACCTGGCATTTGCAGCAGGTGCTTTATGCATTGGGCTACTGGGCGGCTGTACAAAAGATCCGTTAAAAAACATGACCAACGAAGAAAGCCGCATTTATATTACCAACCACGACAGCACTGTAAATTTTAGCTCTTTTAAAACATATAATATTTCGGATTCAGTGGCCGTGGTGAGCAATGGAGCACTTCAAAAAAAGACTTTAACAGAAACAGACGCGGCCTTTATACAAGCGCTAAAAAACAATATGCAGGAGCGCGGCTATCAACTGGTAACAAAAGACGAACATCCTGATCTGGGCATCAACATCAGCAGCGTATTCAACGATCAAACAGGAGTGATAAGCTATCCTTCGTACTGGGGCTATTACAACAGCTACTGGGACCCTTATTACTGGGGCTATGGAGGTTATGATTATTATTTCCCTTATGCTTCCTACGCGGTATACCAGATACGTGAAGGCGCGTTATCGGTAGATATGGTTGATTTGAAAGATGCGGGTAACAACAAAAAAATTGAAGGTGTGTGGAACGGCCTCATAAGAGGAGAAGCTATTTTTAATACTTCAACTGCTGCCTCGCAGGTAAAAGCATTATTTGATCAATCGCCGTACATCAGGAACAACCAGTAAAAGATATGAGTTGAACAAAATAAAAATGAACAGTCATGAAATCGCTTAAAATAATTTTAGCTATTATATTCTGCACAGGGTTGGGATTACCGGTTTTTGCACAGCAGCAAAAACTCACCATGAATATTAATTACGCAATAAATACTCCCGTGGGAAATTTTAAATCGGACCTTGTAAATAAAACATCTTTTCGCGGCTGGAATGCCAACATACTGTATGGTGTCACAGACAAACTTTCGCTGGGACTGGAAGCAGGCTTTGCAGATTATTACCAGAAATATCCCAGGCATGTATATGATACCAAAGGCGGTAGCATTTCGGCAGTGCTTACCCATTCCATACAAACAGTTCCCGTAATGATAAAGGGAAGATATAACCTGGCGCCTTCGGGTGTTGTACAGCCTTATGTAGGCCTTGGTGCAGGCGGTAATTTTGTATCCTACAACCAATACCTGGGTGAGTTTGCAAGTGGCAAGTCGGGCATTTATTTTGCCGCTTCGCCGGAAGCAGGCATCACAATACCCTTTAGTAAACATGGTGCATCAGCATTTACGGCAGGGGCAAAATATAATTTCATGCCCTATGCATACGGAGATGCAAAAGATTTAAACAACTGGGGAGTATATGCAGGCATAAAATTTCCCCTCAAATAAAGTAAAATAATAGGCTGTGTGCGTGTGCGTCCTCCAGGTAAGTGCCGGAGGACTTTTTTAATTCAATTGCGGATCAATGGGAAAATTGGTCATTAAGCTGTACTCATCGCCGAGCAATTTAAGCGATTCCTTCCATATGTCTTCCGGACTGTAGTTAAACACAATCTCCTGTTTTGCCATAGTGGTGATCCAGCTTTTGCTTTTTAATTCTTCATTCAACTGGTTGCTGCCCCATCCCGAATAGCCAATAAAAAACCTGATGTCCTTTTGATCCAGTTTATCCTTCAGCAACAGGTCTTTTATGATTCCAAAATCGCCACCCCAGTAAATGCCATCCGTTACTTCATGACTGCCGGGAATCTGGTCTGGACAAACATGCAAAAAATGAAGCGTGTCGGCCTGCACCGGCCCGCCAAAAAAGATGGGTATTTTTATTCCTTCCAGTTCCGGTATAATTTCGTCAATAGTGTGCTTAATATGTTTGTTTAAAACAAAACCAAAACCACCCTCTTCCTGGTGATCACACAACAATACCACTGTACGCATAAAATTGGGGTCCTTAAGAAAAGGTTCTGCGATCAATAATATACCCGGCGAAAGTTCAAGCATTTGTTCTAAGTTAGTATAGAAAATATTTGCCTGCAATTAAACCCGTAAAAATCATTTAACAAAGCCCATCCCATTTATAAACCAAGTTTTAACAGATAATATATGAACAATTTGCTGATTTTTGTATAATTGCTAACAGCAAACCGTTCCTGTAATCTTATCTTGTGTAAAATTGCGTTAAAT
>CAMPJQ010000693.1 GCA_946886925.1 uncultured Terrimonas sp. | reverse complement strand
TACAAGAAACCTGATAAGAACTGAAGAAGAATTTACAGTTGGTGATAATACCACTACACGGACCATCCAGGAAACCCAGTATTTAAATGCCGACGGATACTATTCTTCCAACATCTATTATTCTGTGGGAAAATCTTTCCTGGAACGGAAGTACAACCTTTCGTTAAACGGATCTGCGCGCTATACCAATGACATTTCTTTTATTGATTATCAGAAAAATACCGCAAAAAACTGGTCATTAGCTCAAAGCCTACGTCTGCAAATCAATCCAAATCCAAATGTTGAGATCTATCCTTCTATTGGTTACAGACGAACTTTTGTAGATTATACCCTGACAGATAACAACGATACAAAAGTGAATAGCTGGAATTACGATTTAAATGGCCGCTTATTTTTCCTAAAAACATTCATCGTTGGATTCGATGTTAGTAAAAATGTAAATCAAGGTTACGGGTCCATTAACGCGAATCCGCTAATTATCAATGCCTATCTCGAAAAGCAATTCTTCAACAGAAGAGGAACTTTCAGAATCCATGGATTTGATCTGATGAATGAAGGAACCGTTGTAGCAGTTTCACAAGACGCCAACTCGATCACCAACAGCCAAACCAACCGCTTAACCAGGTATTTTATGGCTACTTTCAGTTTCAGGATACAAAAATTCCCTGGAGGAGTAGACCCTGACGCCGACAGAGGACGTGGCGAAGGCAGAGGCGGACGGGGAAATTTTTGATAAGCTGATTTGATCAGTCTCTTTCAACTTGCCCGCTGACAGTTGCTGGCACGGGGAAAAACCGGATACCATCCCCGGTTTTAAACCTTGCATTAACAGTTACCGGTAAATGGCCCGATGCCTGCATTCTGTTAGACAATACTTTCGCGGCGGCCACTTGCATTTCATCGCTATTTTGGTAATTTACCAGCAACGATTTGCTTTTTTCAATACCAGGTAAGCCGCGTATTGTGTAAGGATTTGCGAACAAGCTGGTAACAGTATTAAGCTTGGTGAGATAAGTTATAAATGACTTCAGCTCGCTATTATAGTCTAAAGAACTTTGTGGCCGTTTGCGATAATCGTGAATAGCAACAATAATCTGATCGAAATTCCTCAACTCGTTTGTTACATTCCTTATATCAGCAGCCGATGCAATTTTCGAAAGAATAAAGTTTGTAGAATTATTAAAATGCTTTTGCATTTCTTTTTGAAAGGTACTTACTTCAGAAACGCCAAGGCTAATAATGGCGGTTCTACGGGTTAAATCCAACTGCCGCAATAAGCTGTCACTTATTAAAACGGTAACGGCCGCATCAGAAAGCCGTTGATTTAACGCAAGCGCGTTTCCGCCATTTAAGTCTTCATAAACATTTTGAGTATTAACTTTTACATCTTTATTTAAACCGGCCCAGTATTTTGCAGCCAATATCTTTTTAACGCTTACGTTGATGCTATCCATTGAGAGTCTCTTGCTACGAATAGCTTTGCGCACAAGCCTGATCGCACGCGGTGCATCCTCCGATAATTCGATAATATCGTTACCTGCAATTACAGCGCGCACATCGGCTTCCCCGTCAGGGAAATACTTAACCACACCTTTCATCTCCATGGCATCGGAAAATATAAGGCCCTTAAAGCCCAGTTTCTCCTTTAATAACCCAGTGACGATGGCTTTCGATAAAGTTGAGGGTAAATGCGGTGTGTTGTCAAGTGAGGGAATACTCATATGAGCCACCATTACTCCGGAAGCACCTTGTTTGATAAGTTGTTTAAAAGGGTATAGTTCCAGCGAGTCGAGCCTTTCTTTTGTAAAAGGTAATACGGGTAAATCGCTATGCGAATCCACATTTGTATCTCCGTGTCCGGGAAAATGTTTTATACTTACTAAAATACCCTCATCCTGCAGCCCGCGCATATATTCAGAAGCTTTTGCTGCAACATTGTATTTATTATCCCCGAAGGAGCGGTAATTAATCACAGGATTATCAGGATTATTATTCACATCAACTACCGGAGCAAAATTAATGTGCATACCCAGACGTTTAAAGTCGCCTGCAATCATTTGTCCCATTTGGTAAATCAGGTTGGTGTCCTGAATGGCCCCTAGTGTCATCTGGTAAGGATAAGATATCGTGCTGTCGAGGCGCATCCCCAATCCCCACTCTGCATCCATAGCAATCAGTAAGGGTATATCTGATATTTCCTGATAAACATTTGTAAGTGCCGCCTGCCTGCCCGGACCGCCTTGAAAAAAAACCAGGCCGCCAACTTTATTTCTTTTGATGACCTTCGCCACTGCATCTTCATAAGCTTTCCCTTTATCAGTATGCGCTCTTAAAAAAAACATCTGCGCAACCTTTTCCTTTCGGTTTAGCTTTCTGAAAACGGAATCAACCCACCTTTTCTGGGCTGCGTTTGGGTCAGTAAAATTGCTTCCGGGTTGTGCGAATGAAGTGATTGATATAATTATGAACAGAAAAAGTGCTGGATATTTTAAATACATAAAGGTGCGTTTATCAGAATTGTATACAATTCTGTACAGTAAAGATAAGTCTAAGCTTCATAACACAAACAATATTTA
>CAMPJQ010000692.1 GCA_946886925.1 uncultured Terrimonas sp. | reverse complement strand
GTGCGCCTTGCTTATGTGCTCAATACAGGCGCTATTCATAAAGCAATGGATTGCCTCGAAAAAGCGCTTGAAGTATATAAGAATTTGGTGTAGAGATTGGTTGATTAGTTGACTGGGTTATTCCACTATGTTCGCCACTTATCGCTTATATCAAGACAAGACACTGACAATTCACTACTTACCACTCACAACTCCTACGCCTGTGCAGTAGGTCCTCCGAAATTGAGTGGGATTTGTATTTCTTCAATATCCTGTATAGGTCCGTTGGCTGCTTCAAAGCGTTTTACATTATCTACAAGGGCCTTCATAAAACGTTTGGCATGCTGTGGTGTAAGAATAATTCTTGATTTTACTTTGCTTTTGGGTGTGCCCGGCATCACATTCACAAAATCCACCACAAATTCGGCATGGCTGTGCGTAATAATAGCAAGATTGGCATAAACGCCTTCTGCGATTTCTTCAGAAATTTCTATATTAAGCTGGTTGGGTTGCTGATCTGCCATGATAGTTGTTTGTGCAAATGTAACTAAGATTTGAGATTTGATATTTAAGATTTGAAATGGGAAAACTTTACCGGTCACTGACTATTCGCTACCGAGCACTCCCGTCCAATCTTAATTCCTACATTTGATCTTTTTAAAACAGTTATATGAAAAAATATTCCTGCTTAGCCGTCGGCACCGCAATATGGCTTTTGCTCTCATGTAATGGTAGTAATAATACAGATGCAATAAATGAACAAACAAAAGATTCATCAATGACTTATATAGAGCAAAGATTGGCCTCCTATGAAAAGGTAAAATTAACAACCGATTTAAATCAGCTTACCCAAAAAGAAAAGCAGATGTTGCCCCTGCTCATTGAAGGTGCCCGGGTTATGGATGACTTGTTCTGGCTTCAGGCTTACGGCAATAAAGACAGTTTGCTGAATGCTACTGCTGATGAAGCAACGAAACAGTTTATCAGCATCAATTATGGGCCATGGGATAGGCTGAAGAACGATACAGCCTTTGTTGCAGGAGCCGGTGTTAAACCACCGGGCGCTAATTTTTACCCGAAAGATATGACCAGGGAAGAATTTGAAAAAACAGATATAAAAGATAAGCAGGGATTGTATTCCATTGTTAAACGTGATGCGGATGGCAAATTGTATTCGGTCCCTTATCACGAGGAATATAAAACACAACTTGAAAAGGCAGCTTCGCTACTCAAACAGGCAGCAGATATTGCAGAAGACGCAGGGTTAAAAAAATATTTGCAACTGCGTGCTGAAGCGCTTGTTACCAGCAAATATACCGCCAGTGATATGGCCTGGATGGATATGAAAACAAATGGTATTGATTTTATTGTAGGCCCTATTGAAAATTATGAAGATAAACTGTTCAATTACCGTGCATCCTTTGAGGCCTACCTGCTGGTAAAAGATAAGGAGTGGAGCAAGCGCCTGGCCAAATATGTTGCCATGTTACCCGAACTGCAGGAAGGGCTTCCGGTGGAAAAGAAATACAAGTCGGAAAAGCCCGGTACCGATTCGGAACTGAATGCCTATGACGTTATTTATTATGCAGGCGATTGCAATGCGGGCTCCAAAACCATTGCGGTTAATTTGCCCAACGATGAAACCATACAAAAAACAAAGGGCACCCGCCGTTCGCAACTTAAGAATGCTATGCGGGCCAAATTCGACAAGATACTGATGCCTGTTGCCGGTGAGCTCATTGATGCTTCGCAATTATCCAAAATAACATTCGATGCTTTTTTCTCCAATGTTATGTTTCATGAAGTAGCGCATGGATTAGGCATTAAAACAACTGTAAATGGCAAGGGAGCCGTTAGGGCAGCTTTGCAGGAGCAGCAATCATGGCTTGAGGAAGCGAAAGCAGATATACTGGGCTTATACATGGTAACAAAACTGGTTGAAAAAGGAGAACTGGAAGGGGATATTGAAGGGTACTATACCACGTATATGGCAGGTATATTGCGTTCTGTGCGTTTTGGCGCGGCCAGTGCCCACGGCAAGGCCAATATGCTCAATTTTAATTTCTTCCAGGAAAAAGGGGCCTTTGAAAAAACGAGCGAAGGACGTTATAAAGTGAACTATGAAAAATTTCGCACGGCAATGAATGACCTGGGAGCGCTTATACTAACATTGCAAGGCAATGGCGATAAAGCAGGTGTGGAAGCGCTGCAAAAGGAGAAAAGCGTTATTAAGGCCGATCTGCAATCGGATCTTGATGCATTGCAGCAAAAAGGAATACCCGTAGATATTGTTTTTGATCAGGGACTGAGTACACTGGGGTTGAAATAGGAAATATAATATTAAATCCGAAGCCAGAAATTCTAAAATCCGAAGCCGGGAATTCGAAATCCGATGGAAATACAAAGCTTCAAGAACCAACTCACAAAAACCAAATAAAACCTGCCCCGCAGTGGAGGATTCAAATTTTAATTCAAAGCTGTGCAATCATAAACTACAAACAATAAACCTAAAATTAAATAAATCAGTAGAATAAGTGAAAGGTTTAAAGAGAGAAGTCAATCTATGTATTATCAGTTCTATCATTAGTTGTTACTCTCCTGATGTC
>CAMPJQ010000691.1 GCA_946886925.1 uncultured Terrimonas sp. | reverse complement strand
ACCCGCCACATCCGGCAAATGCCTGATCCTTATTGTTCTATTCCTATTATTGCCCTGGTGGCAGACGCCCGGAGAACAGATTATGAAAAATGCAGGGCAGCGGGCATGAATGATTATATTTCAAAACCCTTCCGGCTTGAAGAAATCCAGGGAAAACTAAATCTTCCGCCGGCTGCATAGTTTTTATGCTTGCAACCTTTTGAGGCAATAGTCGTCAATAATATTGTTCACTTTTAATAGCGAAATGAATACAACACAAAAGCAACCTTCTTTATTGATTTGTATTGTAATGGACTTACTGGGATATGCAAGTTATGCTCTGCCTTTTTTAGGTGAGTTTGGAGATATAATCTGGGCTCCTCTATCAGGGTTAATTTTTTATAAGTTATTTGGTGGATGGAAAGGATCGGCAGGCGGCTTTTTTAATTTTGTGGAAGAGCTTTTTCCAGGTCTTGATTTTATCCCCAGTTTTAGTGCAATGTGGCTCATTAAATTCCTTGGCAAAAAGCAACAACTTAAATCAATCCAACCCGTATAAAGCTACAGCGCTTCAATTTGTTTGAAGCGCTATTTTTTACCCTATAAACCAGTATGCCATCCATTGGCTTAAATAACCTGCGATCAATCCAAACACGATATCTCCCATCCGGTGATCGGAAACAAGAAGCCGCGAGGTGCAGATCAGACCCGTAATAAAAATGGCAATTGCCAGTGGAATATTTATAAAACCCGAAGAAGTATATAACAGTACAGTAAATAAACCCATTAAACCGCCGGCTCCTGTTGCATGCATGCTTATTTTAAAAAAGATATTTGCAACAAAATCAATAATCACCGCAAGAAAAATACCGAGGCTCATTTGAGCCATAATTACAGGTATGCCCGGTTTATTCTTAAATACATAAAAAGTCCAGAAAAAGAATATCATGCTTATGGCATACAGTATAATCCTTTCTTTTTGTGTTTTGAGATAAACAGACTGAACGAAACCCAATGCTTTACATAAAAGCACAGATAACAGAGGGAAAAAAATGCTATTGATAATGTAAATAAAAAGTACCTGTGTTTTCCCTGATACATTTATTCCAATAAAATATTCGGGATCAATGTAAATAAGGTAAATGGCCATATATAATCCAACCAGCAAAGGATGAAAAAGCCAGGAAAAAAAATGGGCGCCTGTTCTTACCGCCGGTAATACCGCAGCAGTATCAGGGGCAAAGGAACTATTCATAATTGTTTTCTTAAGCGTGCTACCGGAATATTCATTTGTTCCCGGTATTTAGCTACTGTTCTCCGGGCGATATTATATCCTTTCTGTTGCAGCAACTCCGTAAGCCGCTCATCACTTAGCGGTTTTTTCTTGCTTTCTCCTTCTACCATATCACTTAGTATTTTCTTTACCTCGCGTGTAGAAACTTCTTCACCGCTGTCTGTACTCAAAGATTCACTGAAAAAGAATTTAAGCCGGTAAGTACCAAATTCTGTTTGCACAAATTTGCTGTTGGCTACCCGGCTTACCGTAGAAATATCCAATCCCGTACGTTCAGCAATATCTTTTAAAATCATGGGTTTTAATGTGGTTTCATCACCTGTAAGAAAAAAGTCATACTGGTAATCCATTATTGCATGCATGGTAGTAAACAAGGTATTTTGCCGTTGCTTAATAGCATCAATAAACCACTTGGCGGCATCAATTTTTTGTTTGATAAAAATAACTGCTTCTTTCTGACGCTTATCCTTTTTACTTCCCCTGTCATATTCTTTAAGCATATCTCTGTAACCCTCACTGATACGCAGGTCTGGCGCATTCTTCGAATTAAGTGTGAGCTCCAGTTTATTGGTGTTATTGTGAATGAAGAAGTCGGGAATAATATAGCTTTCTCCCTTATTGGTATCTCCCACATTTCCTCCGGGCTTGGGGTTAAGCCGGATGATCTGGTTAATAGCAAGTTTCAGATCTTCGTCTGTCAGGTTTAAGCCTCTTTGTATCTTTTCGTAATGCTTTTTGGTAAACTCGTCAAAATAATCCGAAAGTATATTGATCGTAATATCCACTTCCCGGCCTTCTTCTCTTTTTCGTTCCAATTGCAACAGCAGACATTCCCTTAAATCCCGCGCACATATTCCGGGCGGATCAAACCGCTGTATCTGTTTTACCAGCAGCGCTATTTCCTCTTCAGTAGCTGCAATATTCTGCCGGAAAGCCAGGTCATCTGCAATTGCGCCAGAATCTCTCCTTAAATATCCGTCATCGTCTATACTTCCCACAATATGCTCTGCAACTTTTCTTTGCTTTTCATCCAGATTCAGCATGCTGAGCTGCTCCAGCAAAGATTCATGAAAAGTACTTTCAATTTTAAAGGGCAGTGTTTGCTTTTCATCAATTTCCGGGTAATTCTCGTCCTTTAACCTGTAATCAGCTACATCATCATCTTCGCCCACATAATCACTTATATCAATATTATCATATTCATCCTCACTGCCCTCTGCTTCAAAATCTTCCTCTTTATCGCTTTCAAATTCATCAACAAGTTCTCCCTCGCCGTCATCGTGATCTTCCTCTGTTGCTTCAAGCGCAGGATTTTCTTC
>CAMPJQ010000690.1 GCA_946886925.1 uncultured Terrimonas sp. | reverse complement strand
GGCTAACGGAACTTTTTTTATCGGAGGTGATGAGCCTCGGATGGGAGGAAGTGCACGATATAGCCGAGCAGATCGAACACATACAATCCGACAGGTTTTTTGACCGCATTGATGAAATGCTTGGTCACCCGCAATTCGATCCGCATGGCGAGCCCATTCCTGATGCCAATGGGAAATTGCCGGTATACAAATCATTCCCGCTGTCGGACGGGAATGTGAATAAAGTGTACAAATTAGCAGGTGTGGCCAATCACGATGCCTCTTTTCTTCAATTTCTCGATTCATTAGGACTTACCTTAGGCGCTGCAATTGAAATAAAAGAAATACAGGAATTTGATAAATCAATGGGGGTAAAACTCAATAATAAAACCAAAACCATTTTTAGTTTTACGGTATGCAGGAATTTATTGGTAGTTTGAAATGAAGTACGAATATTGAAAACCGAAATCCGAAGGAATATAAAGCACAAGGAAACAAAAGACAGGAAGCAAAAATCCGAAAATTTAAATTTCGAAATCCGAAGTGAAATGCAACTCACGCCGGAATAAAATCTCAAATTTCAAATCCCCTCATGCTTGAATTCGAAACACTTTATAAATTACTCGACCTGGCAGGGACCTTTGCATTTGCAATAAGTGGCGCAGTTGCGGCAAAACACAGGGGGCTGGATATGTTTGGAATTTTTGCTGTGGCCTTTACGGTTGCCTGTGGTGGCGGAATAGTTCGCGACCTGTGCATCGGCGCTATTCCACCGGTTGGATTATCCGACTGGCGCTATTTAGCAACTGCAATGTTGGCCGCATTAATGACCATGGGATTGCATGCACTGGTGGAACGACTGCACCAGCCAGTATTGCTGTTCGATGCATTGGGCTTATCCTTATTTGCAGTTTCAGGCGCTCACAAAGCGCTTTTATACGGACATAACACCGAAGTAGCCATTTTACTGGGAATAACAACGGCAGTGGGCGGCGGTGTATTGCGCGACGTGTTGCTTAACCGTATTCCCGTTATTTTTAGAAAAGAAATTTACGCTTCTGCTGCGCTGGCAGGTTCTGTAGTTGTAGTGGTGGGGGCATATTTTAAATGGCCCGATACCGTAATATCCGTAACAGCTATTGCATTGTGTTTTAGCCTGCGTTTCTTTGCGCTCCGTTATCACTGGAATCTGCCTGTTTTTAAAGATGAAGAAAGTGAGACGGGAAGGTGAGCGATGAGAGAAGTGAAACGTGAGAAGTACCAACACGCTGATGGTCTATAGCTCATAGCTGAATTTGATAGCTAAATGCCGATAGCTGATCGCTCGTAGCCCACACCTCATACCTCACACCTAAATCGAATATTGGCTACCTTTAAAACAAACAAAACGCTATGCCGGCATTGTATCAGCTAAGCAGGGAAGAAGTAATAGATCAGCTTAAAACCGATATTTCCGGATTAAAAAAAGAGGCGATACCAGCGCTGCAAAAGGAATTCGGGCCCAATGCTTTACAGGAAGCCAAACAAAAAAGCAGGTTGTCCATATTGATTGCACAGTTTACGGATATCATGATCATTATACTGATCATTGCCGCTGTTGTTTCGTTTGTTGTAGGGGAACATACCGACGCATTTGTTATTCTCGCCATTATTGCCGGCAATGCATGGATGGGTTATTCGCAGGAGTACAACGCGGAACAGTCGGTAAGGATGCTGCAAAAAATGTCGGCGCAGCATGCTCTTGTGCTCAGGGATAATAATCCTTCCAAAATTGAAGCAGAACAACTGGTGCCGGGCGATATCATTTTATTGGAAGCAGGCGATATTGTGCCTGCCGATGCCAGGTTATTAGAAGTGAGTTCCCTAAAAACAGATGAAGCATCACTAACAGGGGAAAGCCATTCTGTTGAAAAAAATGCCGAACCACTAAAAGAAGACGGTTTGGTTCCCGGCGATCAGCAGAACATGGTTTTTAAAGGAACCATCGTTAGCAATGGCTCCGCAAAAGCCGTGGTAACCGCCACCGGAATGCA
Organism: uncultured Terrimonas sp.; assembly: GCA_946886925.1. The sequence goes on along the minus strand of CAMPJQ010000690.1, from coordinate 581 downwards.
TACTGAAATAGGCAAGATAGCCGGACTGATGGAGGTGGAATCGCAAAAAACCCCGCTTCAAAAAAGACTGGCAGTATTCAGTAAGCAGTTAGCCGTTATTGTTATTATTATCTGTATCGCTGTTTTTGGTTTTGGCTGGTGGCGCGGAGCACCTCCTTTCGAGATGTTCCTTACTGCCCTGTCGCTGGCCGTAGCAGCGCTTCCGGAAGCGCTTCCCGCAGTAATTACCATTGCATTGGCCCAGGGTGCCCGAAGAATGGTGAAACAGAAAGCCCTGATGCGGAAACTGCCCGCCGTTGAAACCCTCGGTTCGGTTACCTATATCTGCAGCGACAAAACAGGAACACTTACCCAAAATGTGATGACGGTAGAAAAGTTAAAGGCGGCTGATGATAAAGAAGACTGGCTGAATTATGCCATGATATTGGATAATGAAGTAAGGTTTTCGCAGGAGGAGGGATTGCTGGGCGATTCAACGGAAACCGCCCTGGTGAAATATGCGATGGAAAAAGGTCATTCCAAAGAGGAAGCGGATGCGGCATTTCCATTGCTGGAAAAATTGCCATTCGATTCTGTGAGGA
>CAMPJQ010000689.1 GCA_946886925.1 uncultured Terrimonas sp. | reverse complement strand
AAGAAAATGCATCCGAGTTAAGGATTGACTTCCTTAATGTTAAAAAAGCTGCGCTCATTCTGAGAGCGCTCAATCACAAGTTGAGACAGCAAATGATTCAGTTGCTGGATGAAAAACAAAAGATGACAGTTACTGAATTATACGTGCAGTTAAGGCTTGAGCAGTCGGTTGCATCACAGCACCTGGCTATCCTGAGAAGAGCAGGTATGGTAAGTACTACCCGTGAGGGGAAGTTTATATACTACTCGGTAAACCATAAACGCCTGGCCGAAATATACCATTTTGTTGAACAGCTATTAAGTTAATACTTACCGTTCTTTTTTAAACGGTTGATGTATCATATCATCAACCGTTTCTATTTAAACGCATTTTTTATGTCTGAAATGTTGTATCCACATAGCCGTGCTTTTACTTCCCGGCAATTAAAGGAATTGTTGAAGGATAGCGAAAACATGGTTATTGTTGACACCAGGAGCGTTGCCGCTTTTACAGAAGGTTTTATACCAGGTTCTGTTTTTATAGGATTGGATGGCAATTTTGTAGAGTGGGCTGTAAACCTGTTGTCCACCAGTAAAACGATAGTTTTAATTGCTCCTGCAGGAAGGGAGGAAGAATGTATTGGATTGCTGGTAAATGCCGGGTTTAAAAATGTGGCTGGTTACCTTGAAGGTGGATTTGAAGCATGGAAAGATGCAGGTAATGCAACAGACATGATCATTGATGTTGACGCCGGTGAACTGGCAATGGACATCCCTTTTGATGAAAACCTGGTAGTGGTTGATGTACGCAGACCGGTAGAATATGCAGAAGGTCATGTACAGGATGCTTTAAGTCTTCCCTTAATTGATATGAAAGATCCGGGCAATATTGTTCAGCTTAATGAAAGAGATAATCTTTACCTGCATTGTGCGCGTGGATACCGTAGTGTTATCGCTGCATCACTGCTCAAGCTGCAGGGCTACAATAACCTGCGCAACATAACCGGTGGCTGGGAATCGATAAAGCATACCAAAGGCATTACCATTGTAAAAGATCCCGGAGCGTTGAATTAGGATGCAGTTACAGGTTTCAGGTTACAGGCTTCAAAATTGTTTCACGTCTTACATTATACATTTGATATAACACTGCTCTCCCTTGTACCCTGTAACTTGTATCCCGCACCCTGTACCTTGCAACTTGCACCCTGTGCCCTGTAACTTACACCCTGCAACTCATTCCCCTCCAAGTCCGCCTTTACCCTTGTATAGTTTTATTGGTCCGTCTAATTTTACTTCAAGCACTGTCATATAACCATCGGTAGCCGTTCCGGGAATTTCATCAATATATACCAAACCCGGAACCGGGCTCCATGATATTTTACCAACGATTTTATGGTTTAAGGATTGATCCGCTCCAATTACTTTTATACCGGTGATGGTATTGTATAATCCTCTTATAACCAACTTACCCCTGTTAAGGGCAGGCACAAAAAGATAAAGTGTGGAACTATCTTTTGATATAGTGCTTGGACCATAAAAATGGCCTGGCGGCATACCGGCTTCTGTATTAAAAATAGCTGCTCCGTGTTTATGCGTCCATTTACCCAGCTCTTTTAATAAATGCACCTGTTCGGTGGGTATCCAGCCGTCTTCCCTTGGCCCAATATCAAACAGCAGGTTGCCGCCATTACTGATTACATCTGCAAAAATAGTGATCAGTTCGTACGGGGTTTTATAAGCACTATCGTCCGGGTGATAACCCCAGTTGTTATTGGAAGTCATGCACAATTCCCATGGATTGAGGGAAGGACGGGTAATGGGAAAATTTTGTTCGGGTGTTTCATAATCGCCATAACCTGCCAGCCGTCCGTTAATAATGGCATTGGGGTTGTGTGCCAAAATCATCTTCCTTACTTTCTGCGCCTGCCATTCTGCTGCGCTATGTTCCCAATCGCCATCAAACCAAAATAAATCGGGGTTAAATTTTGTACTTAGTTCCTGAATCTGTGCCTGGTAAAATGCCAGGTAGCGGTTCCATCTTGCAGAATCATCTTTTATCTGGTAGCGGCTGCTGTCTTTTAAAAACCCCGGGTAATCCTGGTGACTCCAGTCTAATATGGAAAAATAAGCTCCTGCTTTAAGTCCGGCATTACGCAATGCGGTAAAAAAGGGTGTAAGCACATCTTTTCTGGCGGGCGTTAGCTTAGCCGTGCTCATATTATTTGCCCGGGTATCCCATAAAGCAATGCCATCATGGTGTTTTGTGGTTATTACTGCGTAGCGGGCACCCGATTCTTTGATGAGTTGAGCCCATGCATCCGGGTTATAGTTTTTGGCCGTAAAGCCATTCAATTGTTTCATATAGTCTGCATACGATATCTTTTTGTTATGAAACGACCAGCTTTCATCTACCCCATTTACGGAATATATGCCCCAATGAATAAAAATGCCCAGCCTGGCATCTTTAAACCATTGCAGTTTAGCCTGATTGTCATTTGTATGGGTTTGACCGTGTACATAAAAACTGGTCAGGAGCACAAGCATTGCAGAAAAAAGTAAACGCATTGGTGTTGATTTAATTTGTGAAAATCACGAATTGGCCTACGCTGTCAACAAA
>CAMPJQ010000688.1 GCA_946886925.1 uncultured Terrimonas sp. | reverse complement strand
CTAAGCATCGGGCTTGTAGAAACGGTGTATGTGGTGGAATATCTGGGAGAGCATGAAAAGAGAAACAATGAGCTTGGGATGATGGAGCACGCCATGACAAATATTGGTGAACCCTGTAAAAGTTTGCTTGAGGCCTATTATATACATAAACAGAATATGCAGGAAATAGCGGAAGCTTTCGGTTATACCAATTCGGATAACGCAAAGAACCAGAAATACAAATGCCTTATAAGATTGCGAAAGCTATTTTTTGCCCAGTATAAAAATGGTAACAAATGAATGACATTCGTTTACTTGAAATGGTGGAACGTTACCTCCAGGGGGAGTTGTCGGAGGAAGAAAAAATATTGTTCCAGGAACTGCGCAGAACCCATCCCGACGTTGACCAGTTGGTTGTAGAGCATCACTTTTTTATTAATCAAATGGAAAGGTTTGAGCAGGATAAACAATATCGTTCTTCCTTAGAAGATGTGCACAATAAATTAGCAGCAGAAGGAAAGATAAAGAAATTTGGTGGAAATAAACTTATCTACCTCTGGAACCGTTCCAGAAAAACGATAGCCGTTGCAGCTTCAATAGCAGGGATCACCGCATTAGTTATAAGCGGTATGATTACCTCATTAACACCAAAAGCCGACAAAGCACAAATAGAAAACCTGGGACGAAAGATTGATATTCTGGAAAAGAATCAAAATCATACCCGCCGCGAATTAACCGATGTAAAGAATAAAATCGAAATTCCCGGTATTCCGGCAAAGTTTGGCGGAACGGGTTTTTTAATTGATGCTAAAGGATACCTGGTAACAAATGCCCATGTGGTAAACAAAGCAGAAAAAGTAACTGTACAAAGTAAATCGGGTGTTGAATTAAGCGCTATAACTATATTTTCGGATGATAGCTTAGATATTGCTATCCTTAAGATCAGCGATAGCCTCTATAAGCCTTTGACCGCTCTGCCTTATACCATCAACAAAAAATCGGCTGTTGACCTTGCTGAGCCCATATTTACTTTAGGTTATCCCAGGGAAGAAATTGTATATGGCGAAGGTTACCTTAGCGCAAAAACAGGGTTTAATGGCGATACGCTTACCTGCCAGATATCCATTTCTGCTAACCCCGGAAATAGCGGTGGCCCGGTTATCAATAAAGATGGAGAAATAATTGGTATATTGAGTACCCGTCAAACGAGTGCAGAAGGTGTTGTTTTTGCTATCAAATCTAAAAACATTTTCAGGGCGCTGGATAAACTGAAAAAAGACAGTGCTGGTCTTCATATAAAATTACCATCGGTTTCTACCATAAAAAATACAGACAGAACCCAGCAGGTGAAGAAGATTGAAGATTGTGTATTTATGGTTAAGGGATATTAAATTTATAGTTTGAGTACTTGTGGTTATTGTTCTTAAATTCATTGCAGTAATTCACTGAATTTCCAGTGGTTTTTTAAAAGATTGTGCAAAACTCTGCATCATCTGCCAGGATTCATTGCACGCACTTCCCGGATTTCCCGCATCTGTAATAGGAGAATGATTTTCATCTTTACCCGGCACAATATATTCTCCTGATAATAACAAGTTACCATCCTGGATCTTTGCTTTTAAAAGCGTGGCCACATTTGATTTTTTTGTTTCTTTTAAATGCGTTATAATTATGCTCATTGAGGCCTCACTTTTTTCTATTGAATAGCCTGCATCCAAAAATCCCCTGATCAGTTGTTGTAAACTGATACCTGCCACTTTTATTACCTGTTTGGCATCCGACTGACAAAAGCCCGTTGCAGGACCTACCATTATAAGCAGAATAATAAATATTTTCATCATGGCAAACCCGTTTATAAAACAATATACATAATTATCGTACCATTTGTTTTTTCAGCCACTGGTTTGTGAATAAATAGTTACCGGCAGCTTTATTTTGCTTTTATTGAGGAATCCTTTACCTGATTTGTGGAAAAGCCTGCAATTTGCATTTTCCTATATATTTAGTTCCACATGCCAGTAAACTTTTCAAAACATTTATACGCTATGCGAAATTTTTCAGCGCTTTGATTATCAAAGTGATACTTAATGGTTTTCGGTCCATCACTGAGCGTTAAAGACTTTATTTTGAGAAAGCCAAAAAACATGATTTCCGATTGATCGGTACTGAAATCCTCCAAATGTGTTTCTGTGTTCGATATAAATGCAGCCTGCATATTTCTGCAGTTAGAAGACAATGCGTTTACCAGAACGGGAGAATGATCCTGGTCCATCAATATAAATATGCTTTGGCCCTGTTTACTGCAGGTTATATCTTTTGCCAGGAAAGTAATTTGAATATGATCTTTTGCCGGAGTAGTGTTTAACTGAATAATTAGCTTTTCTTCTTTATCACCAATGGCAAAAAAAACAGGCGACTTATAAGTAACTCCGCCGTTTATAGTATTGATAAATTGCTTAATGTAAATTTTACTGCTGTCTTCTATATTCTCCTCTTGTACGGGAATTTCCTGCGCAATTATTTCGGTTATGGTTATACTTGCTAATAAGCAAAACAGAAGAGGTATTTTCATCATGGATTAAGGTTCAGAGGTTATTCTTTTGTAACCGGTGCAACAA
>CAMPJQ010000687.1 GCA_946886925.1 uncultured Terrimonas sp. | reverse complement strand
CTTTGTCCTGGAATTCATTAACGCTCACTGTTTTGTTTTCCAGCTTTTTGTATTCTTCAAAAAATTGCCGCAATTCACTAAAAAAATGTTTGGGCATTTCTTCTATATTATTAATATAATTTACACCCGGATCGTTGTTGGCAACCGCGATAATTTTATCATCTGCATCACCTCCGTCAATCATTTGCATTACGCCAATTACTTTGGCCTGAACCAGGCACAAGGGTTGTATGCTCAAACTGGAGATCACCAGTATATCAAGGGGATCTTTATCGCCGCCATAAGTTTGTGGAATAAAGCCATAATTCACCGGATAATAAAAAGAAGAATAGATAACCCTGTCTAACTTAAGCAATCCGCTTGGCTTATCTATTTCGTATTTTTGCCTGGATCCCTGGGGTATTTCTATTACAGCATTTACAATTCGGGGTGAACTTTCGCCGGGGGGCACACCGTGCCAGGGGTGAAGTACTGTTTGCATAATAAACTGTGATTTTAACAGGAAAGATAGCAATAAAAACAAACAGCATATCTGGATATTTTTGCCGTATTATTTGTAGTATGCAAACAGCAAGATATGATAAGTACACGTTATTCGGCTGCTGTATCTCCTGTAAAAGTATATTTGAAGTCAACCCACCATTCGCCATTCCTTTTAATCAATTTAATCTCGCTATTTTCTCTTTTAAATGAATTGGAATAATTAATAATGGTGATCGAATCATTAAGAGACTGAGATTTATTGATGATAATACTGGCGTCTTTATAATTATCCTTCTCTTCCTGACTTTCTGCAGCGTATTTTTTTTCAATATTTTCAAATAATCTTTCATTAGCCACACCGGGCAGGATAAATAGGGTGGCTCTGCGCAGAGCACCGTCAAGGGCAAACCGGATAAATTCTCTTCCGGCTTCAAGCGGGTCGTCGGGCTTTTTGTAGTCCCCATTACCTGCACAACCAGTTGTTACAATAAAGGCGGTTAAAAGAAAGATAATTGTACTGCGCATGTAGTAAATAATTGTAACAAAAATATGAATAAAACGCTTCTATCAGAATCCCGTACGCCCATCTCTTACTTTTACCTTTTTCTTTCCGGAATTCTTTTTTTCCCATTCAGTAACTGCTTTGGGTTTTTCTTCTACTTTTTTAGAAGCTGTTGCAGTAGTTGTGTTACCGGAGTTCTTTTCTTTTTGTCCAAAAAAATAGTTTTCCTGCTTTATAATAAAACCTGTGTTGGGGTCGTAAAACTTCCAGGTACCGTGCGCTACTGTGGCTACTTCTAATTTTACGATTTTTGTTTCCCATTTATTGGGAATTTCGGGATCCGGTACCTGCACAGTATCATAAGGATTTTCGGGGTTAGTAGCCCTCCAGCTTTCTTCCCGGAGCAGATCACCCATTTTGGTGTAATACTGTTGTTTGCCATCTTTTTCGCCCCACTTGTAATTTTCTATGGCTATTAAATCACCAACAAGGTTATATTTTCTCCACATTCCTTCTTTTATGTTATCAGCAAAATAACCTTCTGCTTCGTAACCCGGCTCACCGCGCAATGCATCTACGTGAATCACCCAGGGTCCTTGTTTTTTATTGTTGTTGTCCAGCCTGTTAAGCGTATCTCCTTTTACGGATATGATAAAGTTTTTTAATTGCGCCTGGCTCTGCAGGGAACTGAATAATAATACAATAATAATGTAGCGCATAAAACAATATTTAAAAGAAACCCCTGATCCTGCAAAGATATAGCCAACTACAATGCCATGTTACACTAAAAAGTTAAAGAAGCAGTATTGGGCCTGCAGGGCCCATCAGCGTTCTGTAGTATAAATGCAGAAGTCTGAAGCTGATTCAAATGATCAATGGTACGTACAGAACAATGTGCCGGTTTTATAAAAAGATTACCATTTGTTAAATATCACTGGTGCCTTATTTGCGTTAAGAAGTAAATTTTTAATCTATGAGAGCAATGCTCAACGGTATTTGGCGTATAATGTTTATGTGCGTTATTTTTTCCTGTACCAAAAGTGATATCGGAACTGATTTAAATGAGCAAAAACCAGCCGATGGGCAAAAACCAGATATTGCCTATAATGTTAATGCAGCAGTAATCCTGGATATCGTAAATGATGTTCGGACAAAGGGTTGTACATGCGGAAATACAGCAATGCCTGCTGTTGCGGCGCTTACATGGAATGATCTGCTGGCCAAAGCCGCCTTTGATCATAGTGATGATATGAAGGTGAATAATTACTTTTCGCATACAAGCGGTGAAAATACAACAGCCGGCGACAGAATAAGATTAGCAGGATATGACTGGCGTGCCTATGGCGAGAATATCGCGTTGGGACAAACAACAGAACAAATTGTAATGAATAGCTGGCTGAACAGTGAGGGCCATTGCAAAAATCTTATGAATAAGAATTTTAAGGAAATGGGTGTGGGGCGCTCAGATAATTACTGGACACAGGTATTTGGTGCAAAATAATGGTCCTATATTCAGCCCTGGTATCTTTTTTACAAGACTAAGACTTTTAGTTAAACTCCGGCTGATGGCTCTGTAAATTCATTTTCGCTTTTTGATATTACCAGCGTTGCTACAC
>CAMPJQ010000686.1 GCA_946886925.1 uncultured Terrimonas sp. | reverse complement strand
CTGCATGCCTGCCTCAGCTTTGTCAGGCCCTGCAGAATCGATAGCTTGCTTTTTGCCAGCCCGCTTTTTTCAATCTCAAGAAAAATGCTGCTGCGCGTTTGCGCTAAAATTTCTTCATATACATTTCTTTGCAATCCATTCATTTCGCACCACAGAACAGATTCCATTTTTTCGGGCAAGTCCTTCGCCACCTGCTCTTTGGTGCGACGCAGTATAAAGGGAGCAGTAAGCTTTTTTAATGTGGCAATTTTTTCTTCATCTCCCCTGTTATCTATAGGATCAGCATATTCTCTTTTAAAAAACTCACGTCCGCCAAACAAACCGGGAACCACAAAATTGAGTTGCGTATACAAATCAAAGGTATTGTTTACCACCGGGGTACCGCTTAAGGCCAGGCGAAAAGCAGCCCGCAGTTTCATTATCGCCTGAGCTATCTGCGTAGCCGGGTTTTTTATATTATGGCTTTCATCTATTACAGCAACTCCATAAGATTGTTCACTGATCCAATCCACATCGCTCCGCAAAGTATGATAAGTGGTAATAATAATCTGTGCTTCGGGTTGTGTAAGCTGCTCTTTTTGTCTTGATGCCCCATGATAAACAATAGTCTGTATGCCCGGTGCAAACCGTTCAAGCTCCTGCTGCCAGCTATAAATAAGAGAAGCCGGACAAATAACAATATTCTTAGATGCAGGATGCCTGTCAATAAAATGAACGATTGCACAAATAGCCTGCAAGGTTTTACCCAGTCCCATATCATCGGCCAGGCAGGCGCCTGCACCTATTTCATTCAACAACAACATCCATTCATACCCTTTTTGCTGGTAGGGCCTGAGCGTAGCATTAACTGAGGCTGGTAAAGCATACAACCGGCCGGCATTTGACTGCCAGCCTTCCCATTTTTTCCACCAGCCATTTTGTATTGAACCACTTAGCGCTGTAAGTTCACTTTCGCCCTTTTGCACAGCTACACCCATCCACCTGAGCAACTCTATAGTATTGTTTTTAATTTTTCCATGCTTTAACATGGGTGCATATTGAAGCAACCATTCCTCACTTAAAATCCCCAATGATCCGTCTTTGAGCAATACCGCCTTTTGTCCTGCCAGTAACATTCTTTGCAATTCATTCAACAGTACTTTTTCCTCTCCAAACACAAGTTCCATTTCAAATAACAAATGGTGCTCATCATCATTTACCAGTTTCATAGCAGTTACTGCTGTATGAGAAGAATAGCGAAAATGCCGGAGCATATCCATGCCTGCAATTTCAATATCCATTTGCAGCAACTGGTGATATACTTTGAGGAACCACTGCTTTTTTTGTGCATCGGCAAAAGACAGGTAGTAATAGCCGTTATGCTGATTAGCAAAATTAGGATGAAGGGCTGTCAATGTTTGTATGAGTCCTGCTTCCGCTTCCCTGTTCCGCTTTATAACCTGGATCGCGCCATCTACGGTCACTTCAAAACTATCCTTCCATTCGCCATCAATCAAATGCCCGTCATACAGCCATTGCGGGGTAAGCATCAAAAAAGCGCTATTCAGTTCGCTTAACATAAGCCGGCTGGCAGGAACCACCACAAGCTCCTGTTTAGAAAAATGATCATTCCGGTTTACAGTATAACGCTCTTCCAGCGGGGCCAATACATGCATGGCAAATAGATCCGGCGCGTTTTCGTACTGTACCCGGTTTACAGATTGCAGTTGTTCAAGAGTAAGATAATCGGTATAAGACAGTATAAAATATTCATTTTTGCTTTCCAGTAAAAAATGAGTGCGGTTAAATATTTCGATCGGGTAAACATCGTTGTGAATATGTACATTGGCCTTTAGGTGAAGCCGCTGCTCCTCCTTAAACACCTCAAAGCTTAATTTAGGTTTAAAACTGCTGAAGCGGCAAGGCGCTGTAAGCAATGTTTTTTTACCGGGTTGCTGTTTTTGATGATACCATTTTATTAAAGGAAAATAAGGTTGAAACGCGTCAAGTATTTTATGCCAGTATTTGACAAAATTTTTACCTGAGAATACATCAAATGCTTCTTCGTTCCTTTTCAGTTCAAAAGCTTTTTTTATAGTTGAACGGGTTTCAGCCAAAGTCTCCGTACAGCAATTCATCAGTATATCTTTAACTGGCTTGGGATAATTCCTGAAATGCTTTCTTACAACAGACCATTCCAGGACAGCGGTACTGTAATTTGTTGCTTTATCTTTATTTTCAATTTTCAGTAAACTTACTGCTGGTTTACCTTCTTGCATGGTCCGGGAAGAAAGCAATAGTACGATACGAACATTTTTTTCCATTAAGGTAGTATTACAAACAGTACAATGCTGCAAAAATAAAATGATTGACGCGCAAAAGAGGCAGGCGTCAAATAAAACAATCTTATTTGCAATTACCTTTGTTGCACCGGTCATCAAACAGTTTACATATTATGAAAAGTGAAATAGCCGCCATCCGCCTTAATTATTCCAAAAAAGTTTTATTGGAAACGGATGCAGAGGATAATCCCGTAAAACAATTTGACAAGTGGTGGCAGGAAGCTGTGCTGTCTGAAATTGATGAAGTAAATGCTATGACGCTTGCCACAGCTTCACCCGAT
>CAMPJQ010000685.1 GCA_946886925.1 uncultured Terrimonas sp. | reverse complement strand
AAAGAACACGCAATACATGCAGTATTGGGCAATCACTGTACCCGGTCGTTTTGCGGCAACGGATTCTTCCGGCGATAAAAATTACAATCATCGTATATACTTCACAATTACAAAAGATTTTATAGCATTTTCTCCTTCAAAAATATTGTACGATAAAGGGTTTAATACAATTGACGCTACTGTTCAGTATTACGGTAAAAAGTATATTATGTTTTTGAAAGATGAAACAAAAAGACCCTCACCGCAAAAAAACATTCGAATAGCCCTGAGCAATAGGATCAATTCGGGGTATAGTGCTCCTTCAAAACCTATTACGGGTAATTATTGGGCAGAGGGTCCAACCGCTGTAAAAATTAAAGGACAATGGTTCGTGTATTTTGATAAGTATACCCAGCACCGGTATGGAGCTGTTGTTTCACATAACCTGGAGGATTGGAACGATATTTCCGGTAAAATATCTTTTCCCGAAGGTGCAAGGCACGGAACGGTATTTACCATTACACAAAAAGAATTCGAATCTTTTTTTGCGCGGTAATTTACAAAACCAGGCACCCAATAAGTTCAGTATAGTTTACAAAATCCCTTTATTTTTGGAAGGTCAAACCCATAGCATTATTGCCGGTATACCGGTTAAAGCCTATAAAATATTTACCAATGAAACATGCATATGTATTTCCTGGACAAGGCTCCCAGTTTGCAGGAATGGGAAAGGAATTATACGAAACAAATGCCACCGCAAAAGCATTATTTGAAAACGCCAACGATATAGCCGGCTTTCGCATTTCAGATATTATGTTCAACGGCACCGATGAAGATTTAAAGCAAACCCAGGTAACCCAGCCTGCAATATTTCTGCATTCGGTTGTGCTGTTTAAAACATTGGGAAACCTTAATCCACACATGGTTGCCGGTCATTCCCTTGGTGAGTTTTCGGCATTGGTGGCAAACAAAACCCTGGCATTTGAAGATGCATTGAAACTGGTTATCGTTCGGGCGCAGGCCATGCAAAAAGCATGCGAACTGCAGCCTTCGGCAATGGCCGCTGTGTTGGCCTTAGACGATACTAAGGTAGAGGAAGTATGTGCTGCTATACGGCAGGAGACTGGTGAAATTGTTGTGCCAGCCAATTACAACTGCCCCGGACAGGTGGTAATAAGCGGTTCGGTGAAAGGAATTGAAATAGCCTGCCAGCGCATGAAAGAAGCAGGCGCCAAAAGGGCATTGCCACTACCAGTTGGCGGTGCATTCCACTCCCCCTTAATGGAGCCCGCCAAAGCCGAACTTGCCGCGGCTGTTGAAGCTACGGTTTTTAACAATCCCTCATGCCCCGTATACCAGAATGTAACGGGCTTGCCTGTAACAGATCCTGCCATGATCAAAAAAAACCTGGTAGACCAGTTAACGGGCGCAGTACGATGGACGCAAACCATACAACGCATGATAGTTGATGGCGCCACACAATTTACTGAAGTGGGGCCGGGGAAAGTATTGCAGGGACTGATCGTAAAAATTGATAAAACGGCGGTGGCAAACGGCGAAAGTTAACCTATAGTATCTTTGCGCAGGAAATATACATCAGAACGTAAATTATTTCGCATGGCAAAGATCAAATTAAGCATACTCGATCAATCGGTTATTCATCATAATGAAAGCGCTAAACAAGCAATTGAGGAAACCATCGCCACGGCAAAATTAGCCGATCAGTTAGGCTATACCCGGTTTTGGGTTTCGGAACATCACAACTCCACTTTTATAGCGGGCACAACGCCAGAAGTGCTGATGGTAAAGCTGGCCGACGAAACAAAGCATATTCGGATTGGCTCGGGCGGTATTATGCTGCCAAACCACAGCGCTTTTAAGATGGCGGAAAATTTTCGTATGCTCGAAACGCTCTTTCCCGGGCGTATTGACCTGGGTATGGGACGAGCGCCCGGTGGCGACCGCATTACCGCTGCCATTCTTAATCCATCCAATGATTTTAGCGAAGAAAGTTATTTGCGGCAACTGGAGCATTTGCAACATTTTTTCAGGGATACAGCGGGTACGCAACATGGTCCCATCATTGCCGGCCCGCAGGCCCCGGGAGTGCCGCAGCAATGGATACTGAGTTCGAGCGGGGGGAGCAGTTTAATTGCAGCTAAATTTGGTATGGGGCTGGCAGTCGCCCGTTTCATTAACGGGCAGGCGCAACCGGATGTAGTGGAAACCTATCGCAAAAACTTTGTGCCTTCTTTGCAGTTTGAAAAACCTCATGCAGTTTTATCGATCGCTGTGCTTTGTGGGGAAACGGAGGAAAAAGCCGCTCAAATGCGTAAATATCTTAATTATATTCATCTTCAGTTTGAGAAAGGCAATTATCAGCACTTCGGTGATTATAACTCCATTAAGGATTATGAATTTTCACCTGCCGAACTGGACCGCATCGGTTATAACAGCGGCAGGGTGGTGTCGGGAACGAAAGAACAGGTAAAAGCGCAATTAACAAAACTGGCAAATGATTTTGAAGTAGATGAAATTATTGTGACCACCATTACTGATAATGCAAGTGATCGTAAACGCTCATTTCAATTGTTAGCGGAAGCATTTGAGTTAAAGTAGCGGG
>CAMPJQ010000684.1 GCA_946886925.1 uncultured Terrimonas sp. | reverse complement strand
AATAAAAATCCTCCAAAAATACCTACACCTCCCAAAGAGGTAACCGCCTGAGCATGAACTTTTCTTTCATCAGGGACATCATATAATTTTTTCATTTCTGCGATTTGCAGAACAACGGGTATAGCCAGAAAGGATATTATAAAAGAAACTGAGGCTGTTAATAAGACATCTAGCATCAAGCAGGGATTTACGGTACAAAAAAATAGGCATCAACCTGTTAGATTATCATTGGAATTGAACCTCTACCCATCACTTTCAAGCCTTTAACCCGGTCAGGATTATTTGATTTAAGGCAGATTAATAATCACTGGATGGATTTTATATACAAAAAAACCGCATTTTTGCAGCTCCTCTCAGATATTTGAGGCGGCAAGATACAAAAAGTTTAAAAAGTTCCAATTTTTATGTCTGAACTTAAAGCAATTGCATCGCAGATACGCAGGGATATAGTTAGAATGGTACATGGAAGCAGCAGCGGACATCCGGGTGGGTCCTTAGGGTGTACCGAGTTTTTTACGGCTCTTTATTTTAAAATAATGAAGCACGACCCTTCATTTAACATGGATGCCAGCAATGAAGACGTGTTTTTTTTATCAAACGGACATATATCGCCGGTATGGTATTCCACACTGGCCCGGTCAGGCTATTTTGATGTAAAAGAACTGGCCACTTTTCGTAAAATAAACTCCCGTTTACAAGGCCATCCCGCTACGCATGAACATTTACCAGGTATACGGATTGCCAGTGGTTCACTGGGACAAGGTATGAGTGTAGCTATTGGTGCTGCGCTAACCAAGAAGTTGAACAAAGAAAATACGGTCGTTTATTCATTGCATGGAGATGGAGAATTGGATGAAGGGCAGGTATGGGAAGCTGTTATATTCGCTGCTCATCATAAAGTGGACAATCTTATATCCACTATTGACTGGAATGGCCAGCAAATTGATGGACCTACAGATAAAGTAATGAGCCTTGGTAATATCCGCCAGAAGTTTGATGCTTTTGGCTGGACTACCCTTGAAATGAATGGCAATGATATGGATGATACAGTTGCGACATTGGAAAAAGCCAAATCATTGGTTGGCCAGGGCAAGCCTATCGGCATCATGATGCATACCGAAATGGGAAAAGGGGTTGATTTTATGGAAGGCTCCCATGAATGGCATGGAATAGCTCCTAATGATGAGCAATTAGCTAAAGCATTAGCGCAATTGCCGGAAACATTGGGGGATTATTAAGCACGGATTGAAGGATTTAAAGATTTCACTGAAAAAATAGAAGGACGAGGAACATGTCATCCGTGCAATCAGCACAAATCCGCTTAATCCGTGATTCTATTCACTTCTCAACGAAAATTCCTGTGCCGCAGCTTTCCGTGATGGCAGCCATGAAGCGATAAGTGCTATTACGAAAACAGTAGCAGTTACCAATAAAAAATCTGAAGGCCTGAGCTTAACAGGAAAATAATCGATCAGGAATGAACCACCCTGCAAAGGGATAAGATGAAAATTAATTTGTAACATAGCAATTACCAATGCGAGCAGCATACCTGCAACAGTTCCGATAAGCGCCAACAATAAACCTTCGCTCAAAAAGATCTTTTGAATAAACTTTTTATTCGCCCCAAGGGCATGCAACACACTGATATCTTTTTGTTTTTCCAGTACCAGCATGGTTAATGCGCCGATCATATTGAAAGCCGCTACTATCAATATAAGGCAAAGCACACCGTAAATGATCCATCGCTCCATATTCATTACCGCATAAAGGCTTTGGTTTTGCTGATATATGGTTTGTACAAGATAATTTTTACCAAAAATCCTTTCTACTTCAACTTTGATTTTATCCGCATCAGATGGATCGTTTAAACTGATCTCGACACCACTGTAATTATCCTTATCAATCTTCAACGCTTTTTTTGCAAAGGCAATATTGGTTATTCCATATTTATCGTCAAAATCCTGTTGGATCCTGAAAGCTGAAGAAGTACGGATAGAATCATTGCTGATATCATTTAAAGGGTCAATTTGCTCGGAATCACTTTTTCGCGGCAGGTAAATTTTGAGAACAAAAATGTTTTTGTCCGCTTGTATACCTAATGCTCCTTCTACACCGCCACCTAATATAAGTTTCGGGGCATCTTCAGTTCCCAGGTCATATTCACCTTTTATAATATGATTGGCCACTCCGGTAACATAACGGTAATTATCATCAACACCTTTCAGGTACATCATTGATTGATAATCCCCATTTTGTACTAATGCTTTTTCTTCTACTACCAGTGAATAATTTTTTATCCCGTTTATTCCTTTCAATCGCTTCAATTGCTCAGCGGTAACCGTAATACTTTTTCCTGATGCAGGAGAAATTTTCAGATCCGTATAAAAAGAAGAATACAAGGATTTAACCAGGCCTTCAAATCCATTAAACACACTTAATACCAGTATCAACGCAGCTGTACCGATGACAATGGCCCCGACACTTGTCCACGCAATGATATTAATGGCATTGGTAGATTTTTTTGCTTTGAAATATCGCCAGGCAAAGAGAAAGTTCAAAAGTTTACAAGTTTACAAGTTTACAAGTTGCTTTCCGCATGGGAA
>CAMPJQ010000683.1 GCA_946886925.1 uncultured Terrimonas sp. | reverse complement strand
TGTCTGACAACTGCTGAAAATAATATCTTTAACGCTTCAGACTGATAATTAGACATCATATTATCTTTAACCTGCTGCTTTAATTATTAATGATATGCAAAGCTAAGTAAGTATTAATGAATTTAATTTACCTGTAAATTTACAAATAAGATCGTCTTTAATCTCATATTCAATTTTATATGCTTTTATCTGTATTAAATATTATTTTCTTCATCGCTTTTGTATGGTTTGCCTGGTTAAATGTAAATGACAAAGATGCATGGCTTTGGGTTAGTATTTATATGATTGCAGCTATTTTGTGTGGACTGGCGGCCTTTAAATATTATTATCCGCCTGTTTATATTCCGGTTATGGGTTTTTATTTGGTGTATGCCATTGCCCTTTTCTTTAAAAAAGATGGTGTTTGGGACTGGATGACAAAATACAAAAGACAAAATATTGCGGCAACCATGCAGGCTACCAAGCCATATATTGAAAATACAAGGGAATGTTTTGGATTACTTATCATTACCGGAGCGCTGCTAATTAATTTACTGGTGAGTTACCAGGTATATTAAATATAAACTCCCCCATCAACTTAGTTAATTTACAAACCTGGATTCATGGTCCGTCATACCGTAGCATTTACATTAAAATACCCGAAGGGATCCCCGCAGGAAAAAGAATTTTTAGAAGCCACTGTAGCTTTGAAAAAGATACCCGGCGTACAACATTTTGAAAGGCTGAAACAAACCAGTAAAAAGAACAGGTTTGATTTTGGACTGTCAATGGAATTCTCCGGACAAAAAGAATATGAAGCGTATAATAATCACCCCATACATACCGGATTTATTCAACAGCACTGGATACCGGGCGTAGAAGATTTTTTAGAAACAGATTATGAACTGTATTCTCATTAAATCCACCTTCTCACTTTCTTCTTATACTGCAGGTATGCGTTACCGAAAGCTCTTTGCAGGTAATGCTCTTCTTTGCTGATTATACAAACCTGAACGGTTATAATAAGCAGCGGTATCACAATGAAGGTCCACCAGTTGCCTTTAAAAAAGCCGATACCACTATACAATAACATCAACCCCAAATACATGGGATTGCGGGTAAAAGCATATATCCCGGCTGTTTGCAGGGAATGAGCGGGCTTAATGGTAATGAGGGTATTTTTGGAAACAAAAAACTTCCATAGCGCAGGCAGCAAAACCAATATACCTGCAATAAGTAAAAGCCAGCCTGCCGTTACAGCCATTGCCGTTTGCAAAAGAAAGGTGTTCAATGGCACAACTTTTTGCAATGCAACAGACAAAAAGAAAAATGCCACATAAATTAATGGAGGTGGTATGTATACGCCGGGGTGATCTTTTTTTTGCATTGCCAAAATTAAATGGACGCTGTATTAAACCTTAGTAAAAAAACGACATTTTTAACCGGTTGGAAATGCGCTGTACCCGCTGGTGGGTTGCAGGTAAAAGCGTCCCGGGGGAAACTCGGCAAATGCTTTAAATTCTTTCAACAGGTGAGAGGAATCTGTATACCCGCATTCGAGGGCAATTTGCGACCAGTTTTTATCCGGATATGCATTCTTTATTTTCATTGCATATTCAAACCGCACGATACGGATAAATAATTTGGGAGTGATCCCCACCCTTTTAGTAAAATTACGTTCAAACTGCCGGAGACTTAGACTGGCTAAGTCTGCCCATTTTTTTAATGAATGCTCTTTCAACGGATCAAGCATTTCAACAGTGATCTGATCAATGGGTTCCTGCGGCCGGCAGGATGCATCAAACTTTTTTTCCAGGAATGATATAACTATTTCCACCATGGCATCATAGGATGAGGCAGATGTTAGTTGCTCCACCAGGTTATTCAATTCGCTACCCCATATTGTTGCAGCATCTACACCGTTATTAACCATTTGTTGCATGGGTATACCCAATAAACGCCAGGTGCCGGTTGGATGAAAAGCCACTTTAACCATCAGGTGATCCTTACCAAATAATAATCCCACAGGCTTATATTTTGGACCGGTAACCACTACACGGGGAAGCGGTATTTCTACCTGCGCGGCAGGTACAATCTTTACCGGATCATTAATGTAGAAATACAGGTTTTGCTCAGTATTGGCCAGGCAGGTAATAAAAGGTTCAGGAAGTTTTGTTGCTTCACGCCATTGCACATGATACACCTGCAATTCACGAACTATTCCCATAAGGACGGGAGAAGGCTGGTATACTTTATAAAAAGGCAATTTGCGGGTTTATGATGAAGGTAGCAAATTACAGGCACCTCGTCTCATAAAATGATGGTGGTTATGAGGTCTCTTGCTCGCGATGGATCCTTACATAAAAAATTCCTCCGATACAATTTTCCCATCCTTCACCTGGTAAACGCACAATTCACTCATGTTTGAACGATCCTGACCTTTCATGGTAATATCCATATCCAATGCAAAAGCAATGGCATTGCCAGCCACTAAAGGTTCCGATATGGTAATACCATGTGTTTTTTCAACCATCGCCTCAAACTGGTGCCCCTTTTTAATGATCGCAGGCAAACCTTTTATTTCTTTTTCAAACCCGGGAGTTGCATAGGGCTCAATACTTACC
>CAMPJQ010000682.1 GCA_946886925.1 uncultured Terrimonas sp. | reverse complement strand
CGCCGGGCGTCCAGTTATAGGTAGTACCAGCACCGGGATCACCTGCATCAAGAGTAATACTGCTTCCTGCACAGATCGAAGCGTCAGCACCCAGGTTCACCGTTGGAGGCGTGCTGCCCGTAACAATAATGTCTTGTTCATAGGAATCTGAAACACCGCCACTGGTAGTTACTGCAAGGGTTATATGATATGTTCCGGCGATTGAATAATTATGTGATATTGTTGGATTGTCGCCGGAAATAGCGGGACTGCCGTCACCAAAATTCCACACATAATTGTTTATACTACCGCTACAGAGTATAGAAGCATTGGTGAAGTTTACAGACAGTGTGCCACAAACACCAGTTTGTGAGTAAGTAAACATAGGATCAACCGCTGGCTTTGCAGTAATAACAATCGTATCACGTGCAATGCAACCATTTTTTGTAACGGTTACCCAATAAGAACCTGCACCCAGAGCAGTAGTTGTTTTGTTTATTTCGCCAGCATATGCAATAGGATTATACGTACTACCCCATTGATAGGTAGCGCCGGTTACTCCCGCATCCAAAAGCAGGTTACCACCCGGACACATACTTTGGTCGGGCCCAAGGTTTACCACTAATGGAGGATTTACATTTACAGATATGCTACCGGTTTCATCAATACCACATTTGGTTTTGGTAACGGTATAGGTTGTATTTACTGAAGGACTGGCAATGGGGTTATATACAGAAGTGCTGCTTAAACCCGTAGCTGGCGACCATACATAAGTGGCGCCTGGTTCGGAGCCCGCATCAAGTTGTACGCTGCTGCCTGCACAAATATTTTTAGACGCACCCATATTAACCGGAGCAGGGCCGGGTGTGGGGTTGGGAAGTGTAATTTGCGTTTCAATAAAATCGTATCCTCCATAGTCGTTACCAACTTCATATAATATATCGTAGGTACCTCCGGTTGGAAAAGTATGAACAGGATTAAATACATAATAATCAGCACCATCAATAAGCCATCCAATATAGTTTATGGGTTTTGCAGGATCACAATATGAAGAACTATCGTGAAATTGAACTTGCACATTTCCGCAATCGCTTATTATCTCATATCCGAATTTTCCTTTTACCGAAGGGGAAACTGTAATAACTATTGAATCTCTTACCAGGCAGGTTCCGTTCCCCACTTCAACCCAATAGGTGTTAACGCCGGGGGGGGGAGCTACAAAGCGATTGGGAAAAGTATTATATGCCGGGTCTTCCCAGGTGTACGTGTCATAGCCCGATACAGAATTAAGTGTGAGTTCAACTCCCGTGCATATAGACATATCATTACCCAGGTTAAATACGGGCTTTTCAAATGTATTTATATAAGATGATTTAGTAGTTGTATGTGTGCTGCCACCTTGTGAAGTAACCGTAAGAGTAACTGTAAATGATTCAAAAGGATTTGTTGTCGTATACGTATGTGATGGATTTGCATTAGCAGTTGTAGTTGTAACGCCATCACCAAAATTCCAGGTATAACTCACAATAGGATCGCCTGCATTGAATGTTGATGTGCTCGTAAACTGTACAACCAATGGCGCACATCCTGATGTTACATTAGCCGAAAAATCCGCTGTTAAAGCGGATGGACTTCCTCCCGGGGTATTGCCTGCATTTGAATTGACATATGTCAATAACATCAGGGATACAAACAGTATAATTCTCTTCATAGGAAATTATTCTTAGTTAATCGAGGATATAGACAACAGGGGTAATAACGTATATTATATTTTTAAATTGTTGCAAACCATTTCCTTAAAAAAAAATTCATGGGTAGCTTTGCAGGTGTTAACTTGTATCAATATCACTAATTGATTTTTAATTGATTTCACAAATTACCATACAGCAAATCCTTTCCAGGATTGATATTATAGACATAGTAGGCAGCTTTGTAAAACTTAAAAAAAGAGGTACCAATTATTTGGGGCTATGCCCTTTTCATAACGAAAAAACACCCTCTTTCACCGTATCACCCGCCAAGGAAATCTATAAATGTTTTGGTTGCGGGCGAAGCGGAAATACCATCAGTTTTTTGATGGACCATGAAAAGTACAGTTATGCCGAAGCGCTGCGCTGGCTGGCGAACAGGTATAATGTAGAAGTGGAGGAAACGGAGATGAGCCCGGCTACCCGGGAACTACATCAAACCGCCGATAGTCTTTATATCATCAACAATTTTGCACAAAAATTTTTCAGCGATCTTTTGCTTCAAAGTGAAGAAGGCCAGGACATTGCCCTGAGTTACCTGAAAGAACGGGGATTTAACGATTCCATTATTGAAAAGTTTCAGATCGGCTATTGCAGTCAGCAAAGGGATGCATTTGCAAAAGCCGCTGTGGCAGCCCAATACAATCCTGAGTATTTGCAAAAAACCGGGTTGGTAGTAATGAGAGACGACCAACTGGTTGATAATTACCGGGGACGCATCACCTTTCCTATACACAATCAAACCGGGAAAATTATTGGCTTTGGCGCCCGTATCATTGGTAAAAATGACAGGGCCCCAAAATATATTAACACACCTGAAAATGAAATATACAGTAAAAGCAAAATACTCTATGGATCATATTTTGCCAGGCAGGCAA
>CAMPJQ010000681.1 GCA_946886925.1 uncultured Terrimonas sp. | reverse complement strand
GAGTTAACAAAGATAATCTTTTGGTAACGGCAGATCCTGATAATTTAAGATAAATCAGGCGATATTTAATTAATAACAGCGGAATATCATTATTTCATTCTGAATGTTAACGAAAGAAAAGCGAAAGAATGAAATAGGTAGTGTAGCTTTATACACTTAACTTATCCGTTAAATCTCCATTTATGAATATACAGATATCCAATATCAGCCTTAATACCATTGACGCTGATATCAGAAAATTATTTTCTCCTTTTGGTACAGTTGATTCTGCGATGGTGATCCGGAACAAATTTAACGGGCGTTCAAAAGGCAGTGCAATTATAAACATGCCATCTGACGCACAGGGCAGGCAGGCTATTATTTCTTTACATCAAACCATGATGGATGGGAAAAAAATATCTGTAGATGAACTCCGTGACCGTTTCTAAAATTTAATACAATGCTCTGCGCATTAATCCATCGTTATGGCTATGCTTTTTTTTATTAAAAGAGGCTGTCTTTGCAGACAACCTCTTTTAACCAAAACCTATAATTACTATTTCATTTAATATCCGTTTGACTTTAGTTCCGGGTTGGCATTTATAGCCTGATTAGGAATTGGGAATACTGTTTTATCAGCGCCATCTTCAGGCTTATCCCACCAGGCATCGCCAAAGCGATCCCACCGAACCAGATCTGTTCTTCTATGACGCTCTCCGATAAATTCACGACCCAGGTCGTCAACAAACTCATCATCTGTTAAAACCGAAAGATTGTTCTCATAACTTTGCGCAGCCCATTTGTCATCGGGGAAATTTCTTTTACGCACGGCGTCCATTAATTTGGCGGCTTCGGCTTTATCGCCTGCCCGATATTTACATTCGGCAAGGGAGTAATAAATTTCAGCGAGCCTTATCTCAGGAGCCGAATTAAACTGAAACAAATTTTCTGACATCGGCAGCCAGGGAAATTTCAATAACCGAACACCGGTATTTTCTTCACCAGTGGTAACATGCGAGCCTTCAGCCCAACGTCCGCCGGGCTTTTCCGAAAACCGGCCCACCTGGTCAACATAATGCAATGGCTTTCCATTGTATTCTTCTGTACCATTCACCATTTTAGTGCTGTCGTATCCATAACCTTTCGCATAATCAAATTCATATTGCTGACCGATCAGGAAAAATCCTTCATAATCTCCTTCGGGAGAAGTAGTTCTGAAAGGTTGTTTCCGTTTGTCATCGTTTGCAAACTTTTCATACGCCTTGCCTAATTTTTCAGGATACAAATTTCCTTCCAGGTCGCGTGAAGGAATAAGATGTATTCCATTCCAGCCGCCCCAGTCGTTATCTAAGGAATATCTTGCCTGGTAATGCATCATGGCATTGTACATCCAGCCAAATTCATAAATATTTTTGGCATGAGGGAATTCAAAAATATTTTCCGGTGAACGGTACCCGTTTACGCCAGACCTGAACGGCCCGCGGTAGTCTGTATCAATGCTATAGGCGCCGTATTTACCATCAATAATTTCCTGAGCTATGGTTGCACATTCGGTGAATTTGGCGGTACCCGTCCATTTTTCAGCATTCAGGTACAGGCGCACCAGTAAAGCTGCTGCTCCACCCTGGTCCCAACGCCCTGCGCGTCCATTTTGAGGTAAGCCGGGAAGCGATTCTTTCAACTCTTTTTCAATATACGCAAATACTTCCTGTGGCGTAGACTGAGGTTTAACTTCTCCAACATTTTCTACAATAGGAACATCGCGGAAGAAATCGATGAGAAACAAATAAAACCATGCACGCAATGTTCTCAGTTCAGCAATATGCTGAGCTTTATCAGCATCCGTTAAACCAAATGCGGGATAATCCAATTTCGACATATCACTGATGATAAGATTGCATTGTCCTATTCCCTGGTAGGGACCTACCCATCCGCCATAGATCTGCCCCTGATCGGGATTCCAGGCATGTCCGTGCAAACGCACCCACTGACCGTCGTCATAACCGTGTTTTCCCTTTTGCGCCCAAACAAACTGGTCGGCGGTAAGCTCCTGCAGCAGCCACCGGTCGCCATCCCAGCCACACCAGTGGCCATGCTCATAAGGACGTACCAGTGCTGCTATAATGGAGTTTTTGTCCTGGTAATAGCTGTCCGCGGGAAGCACACTAAAAGCTTCCTCTTCTAATTTAGTACATGACGGGCCCACCACCAGCGTGAACAGGAGCGACATGTATAGCGTTAATTTAATTATGTTCATATCATTAGGTCTAAAAATGTAAAGAATGGTTTAAAACGTAATCTGGGCGCCCAGGCTAAAATTGCGGGCAATAGGATATACATCAAGGCTTCCAAAGCCGGGTGTTAATCCTGTAACAGATACCGTTGTAGGATCTAAACCTGTATATTTTGTAATGGTGAATACGTTTCTAACGGTAGCGTATATTCGCAGGCTTTTAACTTTTGAGTTTCCAATTGCCGGTGACCATCCCAGTGTAAGATTATCCAATTTGAAATAATCACCACTTTCCAGGAAATAATCAGTGATCACTTTTCCGGAGGTTATTTGCCCGTTCCGCGTATAGGCATCCTGCAGCAGGTTTACATTAGGTTCTGCCTGCAACCCAAAATACATCTGG
>CAMPJQ010000680.1 GCA_946886925.1 uncultured Terrimonas sp. | reverse complement strand
AAAATAACACCGTATTCAACACGTTGCGGTGTAAAAAAGAACAATCCGCAGCAGGCGGCCGAACCTAAAAAGCAAAACCAGCGCAGGTATACCTTCTTATTGCGCCTGTAATCGGCTATGGATGATAAAATGGGTGAAGACACGGCCACAACCAAAAACACTACCGCCAATGCATAATCCAATAACGAAGTGTTTATAAATTGCTTACCGAAAAAGTTCACATAATGCTTGCCATTGCTGTTTCCCATACTGGTAATGCCTACATAATAGGCAGGAAAAATAGTTGTTGTAATAACAAGGCTGTACACACTGTTGGCCCAGTCGTACATAGCCCATCCGTTAATTACTTTTTTGGGGGCGGTTTGCATGCAGATGGAAATGATTTTTTGGAACAGCTATTTCAGGTAACCTGCATAGATCATTACCAGCAGTATTACGCCTACAATAATACGGTAAATGCCGAACAATTTAAATCCATGCTTTTGTAAATAAACAATAAAGAACTTAATGGCCAAAACGGCAACAACAAAAGCAACGATGTTGCCCACTACAAACGCAGTAGTATTGGTCGAATTACTGAATACAATTTCATATCCTTTTACGTTGCCGCCGGCCGCAGAATAATCTTTGAGAAAAAGTTTGTATATCGTTGCACCAAGCATGGTGGGCACGGCCAGGTAAAAAGAAAACTCGGCTGCCAGTGTACGCGTAAGCTTTTGCTGCATTCCACCAATAATACTGGAAGCGCTGCGGCTTACACCGGGTATCATTGCCACACATTGCCAAATACCAATAATAAAAGCCTTACCATAACTGATATCCTTATCTTCAGCAATAACATGTGTTTTAAACAGCCTGTCAACATATAATAGTACAATGCCCCCCACCAGTAAAGCAACAGCAACGGTAGTGGGGCTTTCGAGTAATTTATCTATAGCATTAGAAAATAGCAGCCCCAACAACAGTGCGGGTATAACGGCGATAAACAATTTTACATAAAACTGCCACTTGCCAAAGTCTAAAAATTTCTTCCAGTACAATACCACCACGGAAAGTATAGCGCCCAACTGAACCGCTATTTCAAATATTTTTGTATAGTCGTTACCCGAAATCCCCATCAGCGAGCTGGCAATGATCATATGTCCTGTGGAAGAAACAGGAAGAAACTCAGTAATGCCTTCAACAATGGCGATAATAATGGCTTGTATAATGCTCATGGACTACAATAATTTGGGAAATAACAGCAGTAACAACGTACTGGTCTCTAAATAAGTGTACATGCTTCTTCAAAAAAATGCGATGGTTTTCCATCGCATTGTATCATCAATCATTTGTTTTGGGTGCTTATTTATCCGTTGTTTTGGGTTTACGCATGATGGCGTACATTTCAATGATCAGCCCCACCATAAGCAATATAGGAGCCACGGTTATTCTGCGGGTACTGTATACCTCTTTATAATCAAACACTTTGGGATCCGGATTTTTTCCGCCGGACATCAGCAATAATGCAATTATCATTACCACTGCGCCAATGGCCATCCACATATAATTTTGTTTGTTGAATACCAGCCCGGTTGTTTTTCTTTCAGACATATGCCATAATTGAGGTCGCAAGATAAGGGAAATGTGGGAAATTTGAAAGTGTGAGAAATGTGGAAGTTTGAAAATGAAGCACGCTTCGGAGTTTTTAGTTTGTTGTTTATCGTTTGTTGTTTATGGTTGCATCCGGCTTCGGAAGCATCTGCCCAACACATTTCAAACAGCGGGTTTCTGGTTTGGCTTTTATTGTAAATGCTCAATACCGTTACTATTGTTATGCTAACGAAGGAAGCATCTGGTTCTTGTTGTTTGTCTTTTGGTATTTTGTATTTCTTTCGAATTTCGGATTTCCGGCTTGGGATTTAATATTTGATTTTTATCCGCCACGTTTTCTATGGTTTGTCTTTTGTGATTTGGTTCTTGATGCTTCATCCCGCAGCATAACAAACCGGTTCATGCTTTACCGGAAAATTACAGGAGCTGGCTATAAAACATTTTTTATGCGCCTCCGCATGCAGGGCATTCACTTTTTCTGCAATATCGTTAGTGGATTTTATCCACACCTTAGGACGCAATACTACTTCTGTAAACCGGCCGCCGCCGTCTGCATCTTCCTGCATAAAACCGGTAGCCTCATCTTCATAAGCGGCTACTACAATGCCCTGTGCAGAACAGATGTGCAAAAACCAAAGCATGTGGCAGGAAGACAGGGATGCCACAAGTAACTCTTCTGGGTTATACCTGGAGCTGTCGCCGCGGAAATGGGGATCAGACGAGCCCGGTATAACGGGTTTGTTCTCCACCGAAATAGCATGGCTGCGTTCGTACGAACTGTATGCACGGGTGCCTTCGCCGGTGTTGCCCGTCCAAACCAGTTGGGTGTGGTATTGATGGGTTTTTGACATAGAGTTTTGTTGAATGATGAAATATAAATATATCTGCAAAATTAAAAACCCGGCAAACGAAAAGTGCTTGCCGGGTTAAAATATCATGAGTACGTTAACATCATATCTCCACAGCGCCTTCCACCAGCACAGCTACTTTATTGTTCAGCACTTCGGCAAACCCGCCATTGATA
>CAMPJQ010000679.1 GCA_946886925.1 uncultured Terrimonas sp. | reverse complement strand
CAATTTTTATTACTACAAACGTATTTAAGGTACGGTAAGGGTTGGGCAAAAATAACGGTTTTATAGCTGCATTCCGTAAATTTGCCCCCCACTTAACGGCTGAGTGAATTGAATATTTTTTTCAGCAGCCATTTACTTTGTGCGATAAGGGATTTTTAACATTATGGAATACAATTTCAGAGCAATAGAGCAACGCTGGCAGCAGAAATGGAAGGCAGAGGGTATATATAAGGTAAGCAATAATGCTTCCAAACCTAAATATTATGTATTGGATATGTTCCCCTACCCAAGTGGCGCGGGCTTGCATGTGGGACATCCTTTGGGATATATTGCCAGCGATATTTTTGCACGCTACAAACGACTGAAAGGCTTTAATGTATTGCATCCCATGGGTTACGATGCATTTGGACTTCCTGCCGAACAGTATGCTATTGACCATGGCATTCATCCCGCTGTATCAACCGAAAATAATATCAATACTTTCAGAAAGCAGTTAGATAATATTGGATTTTGTTACGACTGGAGCCGTGAGATCCGTACCAGCGACCCCTCATATTACAAATGGACACAATGGATTTTTTTGCAATTGTTTAAGAGCTGGTACAACAGGGAAACCAATAAAGCCGAAAGCATAGATGGATTGGTAAAAGTTTTTGAAGCGGAAGGAAATGTCAATCATCCTTTTCCGAATAATAAATCTCAAATTCCAAACCTGTCCGCCGTGGCGGATCTCAAATCTCAAATCTTTTCCGCTTCCGACTGGAGGGAGTTTGATGAGGCCGCACAACAATCAATCCTTATGGAATACCGTTTGGCTTATTGCGGTTATGGAGAAGTGAACTGGTGCGAAGCGCTGGGCACTGTATTGGCCAATGATGAAGTAATAAACGGTGTAAGTGAACGGGGCGGTTACCCGGTGGTGAAGAAAAAGTTGCGGCAATGGTATTTGCGGATAACGGAATATGCCGACCGCCTGCAGGGCGATCTTGATACATTGGAGTGGAGCGATGCCATGAAGGAGATGCAAACCAACTGGATTGGCAAAAGCAGCGGGGCGGAGATTAAATTTGAAATTTCAAATTTGAAATTTCAAATTGTAGCATATACTACACGCCCCGACACCATATTCGGCGTTGATTTTATGGTGCTGGCGCCGGAGCATGAACTGGTGGAGCAGGTAACCACGGCTGAGCAGAAAGCAGCAGTGGAGGAATATGTAGGCTATGTAAAAAGCCGCAGCGAACGGGAACGCATGGCCGAAAAAAAGATCACAGGCTGCTTTACCGGCGCATATGCTGTTAACCCCGTAAGCGGAAAACAGATCCCGGTTTGGATCAGTGAATATGTATTGGCCGGCTATGGTACCGGCGCAATTATGGCTGTGCCCTGCGGCGATGAACGCGACCATAAATTCGCGAAACATTTTAATATACCCGTTACCAATATTATAGGTGATTATTATAATGGAGAAGAGGCCGATCCCACCAAAGAAGCGATATTGCAGAACAGCGGCTTTTTGGATGGCATGGTCATGAAGGATGCCGCCGAAGTGGTGATACAATGGCTGGAAGACAATGAAGAAGGCGTGAGAAAGGTAAATTATAAAATGCGCGATGCTGCGTTCAGCCGCCAGCGTTACTGGGGAGAGCCCTTTCCTATTGTATGGAAAAACAACATTGCTTATCCTTTGGATGAAACTGAGCTGCCGCTGGAACTGCCACATGTGGAATCGTATAAGCCCGGGCCGGAAGGTGAAGGGCCGCTGGCAAATATACCGGAATGGACCCTCGTGCCTGATGGGGTGAGGGAAACCAATACCATGCCCGGTTATGCAGGAAGCAGTTGGTATTTTTTGCGGTATATGGATCCGCACAACGATACAGCATTTTGTGACAGAAAAGTTTCTGATTACTGGAACCAGGTTGACCTGTACATCGGCGGTACCGAGCATGCCGTTGGGCATTTGCTGTACAGCCGCATGTGGACAAAAGCTTTATACGACCTGGGTTATATTGGTTTTAATGAACCGTTTAAAAAGTTACTGAACCAGGGGATGATACAGGGGAGCAGCAGGTTTGTGTATAGATTTACATTAACACTTAAAAATAATCCATCAGTAACCCTTTTTCCTTTTCAAATTTTCCCTTCTAAAAATACTTATGATAGTTATGTCGGGAAAAATATTTCATTTGACGAAGCGAAAGAAATATTTGAAAGAATTAACACTGACGGTGGTTATGAATTTGATACATTTAAAGATGATGGTTCTTTAGAAATTAAAATTCTGCCCATTCACGTCGATGTTAGTATTGTGGACGGAACCGAATTAGACACAGAGGCTTTCCAAAATTCAAAACCTGAGTATAAAAATTCAAAATTCGAATATACTGATGGCAAATACATCTGCGGTGTCGAAGTAGAAAAGATGTCCAAATCCAAGTTCAATACGGTGAATCCCGATGAACTGGTTTTAAAATACGGCGCCGATACCTTCCGCATGTACGAAATGTTCCTTGGCCCGGTAGAGCAAAGCAAACCTTGGGATACCAAGGGCATTGAGGGCGTGCACCGTTTCCTGAAAAAATTGTGGCGCTTGTTTTATGACGAGCAGAAAGGAAAGGTT
>CAMPJQ010000678.1 GCA_946886925.1 uncultured Terrimonas sp. | reverse complement strand
CTCGCAGGTCTTTGAAGTAGAATAGTAGCCATTAAATTCTTTTTCATTTACTTCAGCCGCTTCGATATGGGTTGCAGACCTTGTAAATTCAGGAAATAAAAAGCCACGGTCACCTGCCATCCCGCAGCAGCCTGCATGAACCGGCACTTTCACTTCATCAGCAAAATAACGGGCTATATGAATAAACTTCCCTTCCAATCCCATCTTGTGCAATGAACAAACAGGATGAAGCACTATAGAAGATAGTTTTTTAAGCACAGCAGCATTCGGCATTATATATTCAGCTATATACTCTATACTATCAATGATCTTCATCAGGTCAAACTTTTTTTGATTTTCCGGCGTCAGCGCAGGCCGGCAAGTTTGAAGTGTATGTGTGCAGGCACTAATATCCATTACAACAGGAAACTTTCCCTCATTTGTCCATTGCCATAGCTTGTTAATCGTTTCATTAACCATATAAGTGTATGCCTTGTTAAAACCTTTTGATGAAAAAGGTTGTCCGCAACAGGTTCCGGCAATACCGGAAGGAATGATAAAATGGATGCCGGCTTTTGCAGAAACACTCATGAACGTTTCAATAGTGCTGTTGCCGTTTGTTACAGAACCGCCCATTACCCGCGAGATACAAGCGGGTAAATAAACCACAGCCTGTTCTGAATTGATACTTTGTTTTGCATTACGAAGATTTGAAAGGCGCGGTGTTGGTTTTAACTGATTTGACCACAAAGGCATTGCAGGCATGATCTTTTTAATAACTCCTGTGAACTTCTTCATCGTATTTTTTCCAAATACCCGGTTGATCGTGTTACCTGTCTTAAGTGCAGTCTTTACACCAAATGAAACCAATTTAAAATTCTTAGCCGCAAACAAGGCTATCTTATTTGACCATTCGCTATGATTTTCCTGTCTCAATCGTTTGACCAAAGAACCCGTATTAATATCAACAGGACAAGCTTCGGCGCACAATCCATCTACAGCACAGGTATCCATTCCGTCATATTGATATTGCTGCAACAACTGCTGATGCTGCCTTATATTCCCTTCTATTTTCAATTTTTTCAATTCCCGTCTCACTACAATGCGTTGCCTTGGCGTAAGTGTAATATTCCGGCTGGGGCATCTATGTTCACAGAAACCACATTCCATACATTTGTCCACTTCTTCTTCCACCTGCGGCAGATCTTTCAGGTGCTGAATATGCGCTTGTTTGTTTTCATTGATGATCACACCGGGATTAAGCAAATTACCCGGATCAATGCATTGCTTCAGTGATTTCATCACCTGGTAAATTTCATGCCCCCATTCTGTTTCTACAAAAGGAGCCATATTACGGCCTGTACCATGTTCCGCTTTTAATGCACCATCATATTTTTTCACAACAAGCGTTACCACTTCTTTTAAAAAATGATCGTAGCGTTCAATTTCCGCGGGTGTATCAAATGCCTGCGTAATTACAAAATGAATATTCCCTTCTCTTGCATGACCGAATATTATAGCATTATCATAGTGATATTTTTTAAACAACTGCTGAAGGTCGAGGATAGCATCACCTAATTTTTCTACAGGGAAAGCAATATCTTCAAGAATAACGGTTGTGCCTCTTGCTCTTACGGCCCCAACTGCCGGAAACATTCCTTTGCGTACTTTCCAAAGAAGAGCTTGCTCAATAGAATCTTCTGTAAACTGTGGGTAAGTAAGCAAAGAAAGATCATCAACCGTTAATAAGAACTGGTCAATTTTTGCATGCACTTCCTGTTGCGAATTCGCCTGGAATTCTACCAGTAATGCAGCAGCATCTGGTGGCAACGTTTTTATCAAAGCAGGAAGGCCGGTTATATGCTCAACAGACCGCAACGATGCCCTGTCCATTAATTCTATTGCTTCCGCTCCCGAAACCGTTAACGGAGCAATAGCCTTACAAGCATCATAGATATTTGAGAAATACAATAACGCTGTTGATTTGGCGGGATAATCAGGAACGGTATGCAATACGGCTTCGGATATGAAACCCAATGTACCTTCCGCACCGATCAGCAAATGCGCTAAAATATCGAGCGGCTCCGTATAATCAATAAAAGCATTGACAGAATAACCAACCGTATTTTTTGTCTTGTATTTATTCCTGATCTTTTCATACAACTTTGGTTGATTAAGAATTTGTTCTCTTAATAAATGAACCTGCTGATAAATATCCGGGCATTCGGTACTGAAACGAACATAATCTTCTCTATTTTCTGTGTTGTACATTTTTCCATTTGGAAGAATGAAACGAATATATTTTGTAGTATGATAAGAGTTCCTGCTAACGCCGCAACACATTCCGCTGGCATTGTTGGATAAGATGCCGCCCATCATCGCAGAATTAATACTGGCAGGATCAGGGCCGATCTTTTTATGATGTTTTTTTAAATGCGCAGTGGCTATGGCGCCGATCACGCCGGGTTGAACCCGTATATGTTCTCCATCATTCTCTATTTTTATTGCTGTCCAGTATTTACTCAGATCAACAAGAATGCCATCAGAAATTGCCTGCCCCGATAAACTGGTTCCTGCTGCACGAAACGTCAGAGGAATTTTGTGAGCTTGTGAAAATTTGAAAAGCGATTTGATCTCTTCTTCAG
>CAMPJQ010000677.1 GCA_946886925.1 uncultured Terrimonas sp. | reverse complement strand
ATTGTGGCATTGCTTTACTTCATGTGGGCGGTGAAGACCTGCCTACCGGTCAGGCAGGTACCGCCCACGGCGGGCCGCCCTGGCTGGTGTCCCCACCAGCCAGCAACACTTTGGAATGCACCCGGTCATTATCCTTAATATTCACTTCTTTTTTTATTTTGCATGCGATAAATGTTTTTATATGCGCATTGACGACTTTAATTATACTATAGATACCTGGATAAATGCGCTGGATCAATATAGCTTTGCCCGGCTGTGTGCAAAACCCTCTGCTGATAGCTGGTCGCTCGGCCAGGTAATGATGCATCTTGCAGAAGACACAAATTATTATATAGAGCAGATAAAGATTTGCGTTTTTACCAATGACAATGCCGGAGAAGAAGCATCGCCTGAAGCGAAAGCCATGTTTCTTAACAATGATTTCCCGGATGCAATATTGGAAGGAGCGCCTTCCAACGCATATATTTCACAGCCTGATAATAAGGAGGATTTGAAAAGCCTTTTAACCCATATTAAAGACGAAATGAACCGGCTTGCCATACTGATTTCTACCAGTTCATATAAAGGCAAAACAAAACATCCGGGGCTGCACTATTTTAATGCCGGTGAATGGTTACAATTTGCCGGGATGCACCTGCGCCATCATTTAAGACAAAAGAAACGGCTTGACGATTTTCTGAGCAGCACAGATATGGTGTGATGAATTTGTTGCATCAACGCAGTAGCCGGGAGCGGATAAGCTGTAGATCCGGCATTCAATCATTGCCGGTATGTTTGTACCTTTCGCTTTAACTTTTTACGCTCCGGTATGATAAATAATACAATTGATAAACAAACGGCTCAACATTACCTGTGGGGAGAAAATAGTGATAGTTGGGTATTGGCCGATACAGAAGAACTTTCAGTTAAACAGGAGGCTATGCAGGGAGGTGCAAAAGAAAAATTGCATTTTCATACGCATGCCCGGCAGTTCTTTTTTATCCTCAAAGGCACTGCTGCATTTTATCTGAACAATGAAAAGAAAATGCTTACCGCGCAGCAGGGCATATTAATTGCACCCCAAACCCGGCATTTCATTGCAAATGAAACCAGTGAACCACTTGAGTTCCTTGTAATTTCGCAGCCCGCAACCCATCGCGACAGAACAAACGTTGAACAATAATTGAATTTCACTGAATTCAGTTCAGCAAAAGAAAGAGCGACTTTTAATTAACTTTGATGCATTGCTATGAAGCAACTTTTAATACTTATTGCGGCCATTTTCTTCGGACTAATTATTTGTACTGCCGGCAACAAATACAACATAGGATATGCTGAGCCCGGAGTGTTGGTAAAGAAAGATCCCGTTGAAAGTTTTTGGAAATGGTTCAAAGCAAATGAAAAGCGGCTCAGGAAATTTGAGGCCGACCCTGATAAGTATTTGAATGAGCTGCTGGAACAGGCAAAAAAAATGAAGCCGGGACTTGCTATTGAGCTGGAGCCACCCAAAAATGGTATCATCCATATGACGGTTTCCGCCGACGGGAATGAAGACCTGTTTGAACTGGTTCAGCAGGTTGTTGGCAAAGCGCCTGCAATAAAAGGATGGAAATTTATTGCTTTCCGGCAAAGAATGACGCCGGAACAGTTGAAAGGAATAAAGCTAAAAGCGCAGAACCACGAATTAGATCCTGAACAAATGAAATTCTTTCCCATCATCAGCGGCGATACGCTCGACCTGATCATTTACGCAAAGGGCATATCGGAAGAAAACTATAACCAGGTAGCTTATGGCGGGCTGCTTTTGCTTGATAATATCCTTGGTGAATACGACGCTGTAACAAAAGTGCGCAGCTACGACTTTCACGATATGCCGGCAACAAAAGAAGAGATGGAAGGCCTGCTTCCTCTTTTGGAACTGGCAGCATATGTTGACCGGTTTCATAACGAAAAAAAGTAGCTGGCCCTATAGTTCTTCGAAATCTATTCTACGCCGGGATTCATATCCACAAAACACCCCGCGCAACAACATTATGTTGAAAATCGCTCACTTTAATGAAACTTTAAATATATTAGCAATTCACCTAAGCTCCTAATTAACATGCCGCTAAGCTGGAACGAAATAAAAAGCAGGGCAATTTCCTTTAGCAAAGAATGGGAACATACTGAAAGAGAAGAAGCCGATGCCAAGGAATTTTTAATTGAATTTTTAAATGTGTTTGGCATTACCCGCCGCCGGGTGGCCACTTTTGAACATAAGGTAAAAAAACTAACAGAAGGCGCCGGTTATATAGACTTGCTTTGGCCCGGTATGTTGCTGGTGGAAATGAAAAGCAGGGGTAAAGACCTGGAGAAAGCCTACAAACAGTCGAAGGAATATTGCCATGGACTGCAGGAACATGAGCTACCCCGCCTTATTGTTATATGCGACTTTCATGTTTTTCATGTATACAATGAAGATGGAGACAAGACGGAATTTCTTTTACAGGACCTGCTGAAGCATATACAGGTTTTTGCATTGCTGGCCGGCTATCAAAAAAGAACCTATAAAGAGCAGGACCCGGTAAATATAGAAGCCGCCGAACGCATGGGCCGCCTGCACGACAAACTGAAAGCCGCAGGCTACGAGGGTCATGCACTGGAATTA
>CAMPJQ010000676.1 GCA_946886925.1 uncultured Terrimonas sp. | reverse complement strand
CACAGTATCTTTTATATTTAAAATCAAAAAAAATTAAATCATGAAAACAGAACAAAATTCAGTGAATACTGCCGGGGAAGTGCAGGAAAGAAAATCCATACAGGAGCACAACAAAAACCTAATTCGCCGCGCCGTTGAGGAGATGTACAACAGGGGAAATTATACGCATATGAACGAAATGGTTTCCGGCGATTTCGTTATCCACTCCCTAAACCCCGATAAGGAAATTCACGGGCCCGATGGTGCCCGGAATTTTATCGTTGCGCTGCGCACTGCTTTCCCTGATCTTAAATTCACCATTAAAGACCAGTTTGCTGAAGGTGATAAAGTGGTAACACACTTTATTGCGGAAGGCACGCATCTGGGAAGTTTTGAAGGATTTGCTCCTACCGGGAGATCTTTTAAGGTTTCTTCAATTGATATAGATTATATAAAAAATGGTAAGGTGTCGGAATGCTGGAGCAATTTTGATGAATTAAGTTTATTGCAGCAATTGGGCGCGCTGAGCTGAGCAAAATTGGGTAACGATGGTAAATAAAAAATTTGATGTTGTTATCGTAGGGGCCCGTTGTACTGGAGCAACACTTGCTGTTTACCTGGCCCGCGAGGGAGTATCAGTACTTCTTATAGATAAGGATGAGCTTCCCGGCGACCAGGTTCTTTCAACACATACTATTCACCCACCGGGGATAGATATCCTTGATGAGGTTGGAATAGGCAATGCCATAAGGGAAGCATGCCCCCCATCCCGCATTATGCGTTTAAACAAAAATGGAAATTCGGTTGATGTTATGCATGCAGAAGGACGCGCAGAATATTGTCCGCGCCGTAAACGTTTGGACAGACTATTGCAGGAGGCAGCTTTAAAGGAAGGAGTTGAACTGTTGGACCGTACACGGCTCATTAAACTTGAAATCGGAAATGACCGGGTGGCAGGCGTGCGGGCTATCAATTCAAATACAAACCAGGAACTGGTTTTCACAGCCGGGCTTGTCGTTGGGGCCGATGGTCGTCATTCGTCAGTTGCCCAAATGGCAGGCGCAGCGGAATACCTCGCATATGATGCACCCCGGGCCATGTACTGGGCATATTGGAATGCACCTGAAATCTGGAAGACCGGTTCACAGTATCCTTTTGATATGTACCAGGGAAATACGTCCGGCGATATACGTGTTATCTTTCAAACCGATTACAACCAGTTATTGATCGGAAGTTTGCCTCCGGTTGAAAAAGCGCAGTCCTGGCGTTTTGATCCATTACGCTCGCTGATCGCCGATCTCTCTTCCGATCCTGTAACAGCTCCATTGATTGAAGGTTTAAGTCCTGATGGTAAAGTTCGCGGAACCATTAAAGAAAGATATTTCTTCCGGCAGGGTGCCGGGCCGGGCTGGGTTTTGGCAGGTGATGCGGGACACCATAAAGAATTCGTGATTGGCGATGGGATTACAGAGGCGCTGATACAGGCAAAGCGCTTATCCAAAGCAATTCTTGAGGGCTCTGATATGGCCCTTGTAAAATGGTGGCGGGCCCGGGATGTGGAAGCCATGCCTCTGTTTTATTTCGGCCAGGATGAAGGATCACTTAAACAGCCCGGACACCTGGATAAACTGGTTTTGAAACATGTGGATAAAGAACCGGAACTAAAAAAGAAATTAGCCCTTGTAATGGAACATAAGCTTTCACCTTTTGATTTCATTCCTGCTTCCATCGTAATGAAATGGGTAATGGCTGATGTGCTAAGAGGCAGGTTTAGCGTGATTCCGGACTTTTTTGCAAAAGGACGGCGGGCATCCTTTGTGAACGGTCAAATAAAAAGAAGCAGGAAATTACTGGCGGAGGCAAACGCTTCCATCTAAAGGGTGATCGCCTGTTCCGGGGTTAACAACATTCACTATCTTCATCTTTTATTCCTAAATGTGCATTTGGATTCTGCCATATTAATCCTCTTTTCGCTGGCTGCAATAACGAGACTGGCGAGTCTTGTTAAATCTGCTGCAAACGAAAAAAAATTAAAAAAAGCAAGTGCAAAAGAATATGGAAGCGAAAATTCAAAACTGCTTGTTTTTTGCCATACCCTATTCTATCTCTCCTGCCTGGGCGAGGCTATTCTGCTGAACAGGCATATCAAAAGCATTAGCTTTTGGGGGTTTGGGTTATTTATCTTTTCAATGGCTATGTTGTGGATCGTCATTTTTAGCCTTAAAGAGATGTGGACGATGAAGCTGATGATTGCGCCGGAACAGAAGATAAATAAATCATCTATTTTCAAATATTTCAGGCATCCTAATTATTTTTTGAACATTATTCCGGAACTGATTTCTATTGCATTAATATGCCAGGCATGGTTTACATTGTTCGTTGGCTTACCACTTTATCTCATACCACTGGCTATACGAATTGTTCAGGAAGAAAAACTGATGAAAACGCATTTTGATAATTATTAAAGGACAATTTTAAAGTGCTGTACCTGAGAATACACTCTCATACCTGATCTGGATAATGCCAGCGTAGGAAAAGAGACTCCGGTTCAACCCGGAGTCTTTTTTTCAACCTGCTTTACCGGGATGGTTCGGCTTTAAAATGGCATTTAACTTTACCCATCCAATCCGCATCTTTTCAAAAATGCATT
>CAMPJQ010000675.1 GCA_946886925.1 uncultured Terrimonas sp. | reverse complement strand
ATCCTATATCAACGATGTAAAAAGTTATCCTGTTAATATAGAAATTAAAACCGTAAAAACATACAGTAAAGGCGGCGGGAGCAGCCTTACAGCCAGAACGCCCGGCGCAGGCGGTTCCACATCAAATGTATTGTATACCCTTGAGCTCAACAGTTCAATGGTATTGTTACCGCAAGCTCCGGCCAGGCAACGCTTTTTTGATCCAAGAGTAGGATATTTCGCCAGGAGTTATACCGACTTTGACGTCAACCCCCAGGGCGTAAAAGACATTTCCATCATCGTTCGCTGGAAACTGGAACCCAGGGCGGAAGATGTGGAGAAGTACAAAAGAGGAGAACTGGTAGAACCTAAAAAACAAATCATCTATTATATTGACCCGGCTACACCCAAAAAATGGGTTCCTTATCTTATCCAGGGTGTTAACGACTGGCAGGATGCTTTTGAGAAAGCAGGTTTTAAAAATGCTATTGTTGCCAAACCAGCTCCGGCGCCCTGGGAAGATTCAACCTGGAGCCTCGAAGATGCCAGGTATTCCGCAATTGTATACAAGCCCTCTGTTGTTGCCAACGCCAGCGGCCCTAACGTTCACGATCCACGCTCGGGGGAAATATTAGAAAGTCACATTAACTGGTATCATAACGTAATGAACCTCCTGCGCAACTGGTATTTTATTCAATGCGCTCCCACAGATCCCCGTGCCCGTAAAATGGAATTTGATGATGAGCTTATGGGCCAGTTGATCCGTTTTGTATCCTCTCATGAGGTTGGACACACTCTTGGGCTGCGCCACAACTTTGGTTCGAGCTCCTCCGTGCCTGTTGAAAAACTAAGAGATAAAGCCTGGGTGGAAGCCAACGGGCATACGCCTTCCATTATGGATTACGCCCGT
Organism: uncultured Terrimonas sp.; assembly: GCA_946886925.1. The sequence goes on along the minus strand of CAMPJQ010000675.1, from coordinate 1,745 downwards.
TTTAATTATGTGGCTCAGCCGGAAGACAGTATCTCCGAAAAGGGTTTATTTCCACGTATAGGCGATTATGATAAATGGGCAATTGAGTGGGGTTACAGGTGGTATCCCCAGGCTGCTACCCCGGAAGCAGAACTACCCGTGCTAAATAAACTGACCATAGAAAAATTAAAAGATAAACGGCTTTGGTTTGGAACAGAATCGAATGCCGATGACCCGCGTTCACAAAATGAAGATCTTGGCGACAATGCCATGAAGGCAGGAACATTTGGAGTTAAAAACCTGCAGCGCATTGTTCCCAACCTCATGGAGTGGACAAAAGAAGCAAATACGGATTATCAAAACCTTTCGGATCTATATACCCAGCTAACCATTCAATATGGACGCTATATGGGTCACGTGGCCAAAAATATTGGCGGCATATTTGAAACGCCTAAAACAATAGAACAGCAGGGACCGGTATATGCCTATACTTCGAAAGCTGTTCAGAATGAGGCGATGGCTTTTTTGAATAAGCAGTTATTTATTACACCGTCATGGCTTATTGATACAGCTATTCTTAACCGCATCGGTACTACAGGAATATCCGTGGTGAGCGACCGGCAGGATGCCATTTTAAACCGCCTCATCAGCACCAATACCATAAGTAAATTGCTGAGCATGGAAGCCGATCTGAGTAACAATGCTTATAAAGCAGCAGACATGCTCAACGAACTGAAGCGGGGGATATGGAGTGAACTTGCAGCAAGGAAAACGATTGATATTTACCGTCGCAATCTCCAAAAATCGTATGTGGAAAGAGTTGGCCAAATTGTTAACCCGCCTGTATTTTCGGGTGCGGGCATTTCTTTTCGCATTGGCGCTCCCGCGGCAATGGCAGACACCAAAAAAAGTGATATCATTTCCGTATTGAAGGGCAATCTCCGTTCTTTACAGGCAGAGATTAAAACTGCGTTACCTGCCATCAGCGACAGGATGACCAGATATCATTTGCAGGATGTAAACGACCGGATTGAAAAAATACTGGACCCAACAAAATAGTGCTGCATTACATTAAAGGTGAAAGGGAGAGGGGAGAAGTGAGAGGTGAAGAAGACCTGCTATTCGTAGCGCAGCGCTACAATAGGATCTAATTTTGAAGCCTTCCATGCAGGATAGATGCCTGCAGCCAAACCCACAGCAGAACAAATAAGAATGGCAATCAGTATCAATAGCCAGGGCACAAAAAACGGGACCTTCATTAGCATGCCCACCAGGTTGCCTACGATAATGCCTAATACTATACCAATTACAGCGCCCATTAAGCTGATAAGTATTGACTCAAAGAGGAATTGCTGTCGAATATCTTTCTTTTTGCCTCCAAGCGACTTTATTAGTCCTACTTCTTTGGTTCTTTCTGTTACCGCTACCAGCATAATATTCATCAGTCCTATAGCTGCACCTATAAGTGTTATAAATCCAATACCACCAGCCGCCAGGGAAATACTTCCCAGCAATCCGATAAAAGTTTCGGCCAATGCATCACTTTTATCAATATAAAAATTACTTTGTTCAGTTGTAGTAAGATTACGAATAGGACGGAATACCCCTTCCGCTTCTCCAATGGCATCATTTAACTGGTCAACATTTTCTACCTGCACACCTATATAATAGGAAGCATTTCCAACAGAAAATAAACGCCGCATGGTATTATAAGTAGTAAATACTGCGTTATCGGCCCGCATAAACGAACTGCTTCCCCTGCTTTT
>CAMPJQ010000674.1 GCA_946886925.1 uncultured Terrimonas sp. | reverse complement strand
CCCGCACCTTCTACCGGAAATACATTACAACTTCTGCCTTCCCAGGCAATGGACTTATTTTCTCCAAATTCAAAACCGGCTACCTGTGTGTCCGGCGTTTCCCAATCATCTTTAAATGCATATCGTCCGCCGGAAGAAGTGACTTTTGTAGGATAATCAACTCCAAGAAACCAACGGCAACAATCTATTTCATGTGTTGCATTGTTGCAGGTTTCCCCGGTTCCCCAATGCCAGAACCAATGCCAGTTGTAATGAATAAGATTGTCTTTATAATCTCTTCGTGGCGCCGGCCCCTGCCATACATCAAAATTCAATGTACCCGGTACAGGAACTTTTTTACCAATGCCAATTGATTTACGATTGTTAGCATACCATGCTTTGCCAAAATAAGCGTTGCCAATAATATTTTCTTCTTTTACCAACCTCACGGCTTCTATAAGATTCGGAAAGGAACGGCGCTGATTGCCCATTTGTATCAGTTTACCATATTTATGCATCGCCTGTGTCAGCAATTCTCCTTCATAAGGATTATGCCCGCAGGGTTTTTCTACATATACATGTTTGCCATTAGCTACACCTAATATGGATGCTGGCGCATGCCAGTGATCCGGTGCGGCAATGATCAATGCATCAAAATCTTTTTTACTTACTAACTCACGAATATCCTTTATGATGATTGGTTTTCTTGTTGCATTAGCAAAAGGTTTTAATCCATTGGCAATAGCTGTATTTTCTACATCACACAGATAAGCGCATTCTACATTGGGCAGTTTAGCAAAACATTCAGCCAGGTAAGCACCGCGGCTGTTGACACCCATCACTGCCACGATGACTTTATTCGATGGTGCATTTTTACCGAATACAGGAAAATTGAGAATAGTAATGCCTGTGGTAGCCAGCGAAGTGTTTTTAATGAAATTTCTACGGTTCATTTCTATTTGCTTTACTGTTAAAGATACCTATTACCTCAATTTGAAATGATATCACCGGAGTTAGTGGTTGAAATTCTTTTGTTTTTGTTGAAGCCTTACGGTTTTCACTCGTAGTAATTTATTTAATAAAAGGGCCGGTGGAGATAGTTATAACGGCCTTGAACGGCAACCTGTGTTAGTGTATTGATCCTTGTCAAGCGGGTAGGTGAATTTACGTAAATAGCACTAAGGGATATACTTAATTTGACGAGTAATCTGTCTTAAAAATTTGATTTAAACTTTTTGCTGTTTAATTTCGAAATGACTCATATCGATAAATTATTTAATCCAAATTCACCCTATGAAAAACTTATACGTAAGTAAAGGACTTGTTGTATTGTTAGTGGGAACAATGTTGTGGACGTCATGCCAAAAAGAACTATCACAAGATCCCTCAATTGACTCCCCGGAAACTTCAGAGCAAAAAATATCGGGAGTGTTTCCTGATGACCCCATTGCGATAAGCAAAGTACCGTTGATAATGTCCTCGGAATATTTTGCAAATAGCGATGACTTTTCAGGGCGGCCTTCTGCACTAAGAGGAGGTAAAGGAGGAAAAAGGGATATAATTCCGCCAACAATCAGCATTGCTTCCCCGGCCAGCGGGGCATCCGTTTCCGGTACCATAGATGTTTTAGTAAATGCCTCTGATAATCTTGGTGTAAAGTCGGTAAGCTTAAGTGTTGATGGAATTTCAGTAAGCACCACGGATACAGCGCCTTTCACAAATTCGTGGAATTCAAGGACGGTTTCAAATGGTGTACATACTTTAACAGCTACTGCCATGGATGCGAAGGGTAATAAAGGGACAAGTTCCATACAGGTATCAGTGAATAATGTATTGGCTGGGGATATTATTTCTCCAACCGTCAGTTTTATTTCGCCTGCAAATCAATCTTCAGTCACCGGCACGGTCGCTGTGAGTGTAAAAGCCAGTGACAATGTAGGCGTAAGTTCTGTTAGCATTAGTATTGACAATATTGTAGTGAGCAATTCTTCCAGCTATTCCTGGAATACTTCAAATTTTTCCGCCGGAAGTCACACCATTAAGACTGTTGCAAAAGATGCTGCAGGTAACCAGGGTTCAAACTCTGTAACAGTGATGATCAATACAATCATAGTACCGCCTCCACCGCCTTCAACCAGCGGCGTTCAATTAATAATGCCACCGGTTGGTAACCAGGGCGGAGAAGGCTCCTGTGTAGCATTTGGAATTGGATATGCGGCTCGTTCAGCCGAACAATATTACCGGACAAATGCGGTTTCATACAGTAATACAACCAATGTGTTTAGCCCGGAATTCTTATACAACCAGGTTAAGTTCGGTTCCGATTGCGGTTCTGGAACAAGTATGCAAACGGCACTTGATTTTATTGTGGGTAAAGGAATTTGTTCTTACCAGTCAATGCCATACAGCAGTACAAATGGCTGTTCATTATTACCCACTACCAATCAATCGTCCGAAGCGTTGAATTATAAAATTTCAACTTATTCAAAAATTTCAACATTGGACAGGACTGCAATTAAAGCAATGATTGGTCAGCATCATCCTGTGATCATAACAATTTTAGCCGATAATTCTTTTGTAAATGCCAGGACATGGTTTATATGGAAAACTTATTCAGGTTCTGGAAATCTTCCGCATTGCATCGTTATTTGCGGGTA
>CAMPJQ010000673.1 GCA_946886925.1 uncultured Terrimonas sp. | reverse complement strand
TTTTATGCGCTGCCGCATGCAATGCATTTATGTTTTCAGCATTGCCATCATAATTTTTTATCCACACCTTTGGATGCAGCACTACTTCTGTAAACCGCCCGCCACCATCCGCGTCTTCCAGCATAATACCTTTGGCATCATCTTCATAAGCCGTTATAACAATACCGTGCGTGGAGCAAATATGCAAAAACCACAGCATATGGCAGGATGATAAGGATGCTACCAATAATTCTTCGGGATTATACCTTGAACTATCGCCGCGGAAATGAGGATCAGACGAGCCGGGGATAGCGGGTTTGTTGTGCACGGAAACAATATGATTGCGCTCATACGAAGTGTATGCACGGGTTCCCTCACCTGTGTTACCTGTCCAGGCCAGTTGGGTATTGTATTGATGTGTTTTTGACATATGTGATTTTAGAATGAGAGTACAGGGCGAAAACATAAATTCTATCTCTTGCTAAAGCTAAAAAAAATAATCATTTGCGATAAGGAGCCTGCAAGTTTTTCCATTTTTTGAGCAAATAATAATTGTGCTTGCCCCGAAAATAAAAACCCGGCAAACGAAATGCTTACCGGGTTAAATATGATGGGTATATCAAAATCAAATTTCAACAGCGCCTTCCACCAACACAGCTACTTTATTGTTCAACACTTCGGCAAATCCGCCGTTGATATTGTATAAGATGGTTGTGCCTGCTTTATCTTTCAGCACTTTTATTTTACCGCTTCCCAAAGCGCTTACCAACGGAGCATGTTTATCTAAAATTTCAAATGATCCGGTAATGCCGGGCAGTTGCACCCCGTATACTTCTCCGCTAAACAATTTACGCTCGGGGGTTAATATTTCTAATTCCATTGAATTGTATTTTGATATTATCCTTTAGCGGCGGCTATTAATTTTTTACCTTTTTCTATCGCATCTTCTATAGTGCCTACCAGGTTAAACGCTGCTTCCGGATACTCATCCACTTCTCCATCCATGATCATGTTAAAGCCGCGGATGGTATCTTCAATGCTCACAAATACACCTTTTAAGCCCGTAAACTGTTCTGCCACATGGAATGGCTGCGACAGGAAACGCTGCACTTTACGTGCACGGAAAACCGTCATCTTATCTTCCTCGCTCAGTTCATCCATACCCAGGATATTAATGATATCCTGCAATTCTTTATAGCGCTGCAAAATGAGCTTTACCTTGTTGGCGCAATCGTAATGTGCGTCGCCCACAATTTTAGGCGATAATATCCTCGAAGTGGAATCCAATGGATCCACAGCGGGATAAATACCAAGATCGGCTATTTTACGGCTCAATACCGTGGTAGCATCCAGATGCGCAAAGGTAGTAGCCGGCGCCGGGTCGGTAAGGTCATCCGCGGGCACATATACCGCCTGTACCGAGGTAATGGAGCCATTTTTGGTGGAGGTGATGCGTTCCTGCATGATACCCATTTCCGTAGCCAGTGTTGGCTGGTAACCGGCAGCGGAAGGCATACGTCCCAAAAGGGCCGATACTTCGGAACCCGCCTGTGTAAAACGGAAAATATTATCTACGAAGAACAAAATATCCCTTCCCTGCCCTTTACCATCGCCATCGCGGTAGTATTCGGCAACGGTTAACCCGCTGAGGGCCACACGTGCACGCGCTCCGGGGGGCTCATTCATTTGTCCGAATACGAAAGTGGCTTTCGATTCTTTTAAGGCTTCCATATCTACTTTACTCAGATCCCATCCGCCATTTTCCATGCTGTGTTTAAACTCGTCGCCATAGTTCATAATGCCGGCTTCGATCATTTCGCGCAACAGGTCATTCCCTTCACGGGTACGTTCACCAACACCTGCAAATACAGAAATACCGCCATACCCTTTAGCAATATTATTAATCAATTCCTGGATCAGTACGGTTTTCCCCACACCGGCGCCACCAAACAAACCAATTTTACCGCCCTTGGCATAAGGCTCAATAAGGTCAATTACTTTAATACCGGTAAACAATACTTCGGTAGCCACGCTCAGGTTTTCAAATGCCGGCGGTTTGGCATGGATCGGGCGACCATTGGTTTTATCAACCTGGGGTAACCCGTCAATAGCATCGCCGGTTACATTAAAAAGGCGGCCTTTAATATCTTCACCAACAGGCATGGCAATCGCTTTTCCGGTATCCACTACTTCCATCCCGCGAACAAGCCCGTCTGTACCGTCCATAGCAATGGTACGCACGCTGTCTTCACCCAAATGCTGCTGTACTTCCAGTACCAATGTTTCGCCATTTTCGCGTTTCAGTTCCAGGGCATGATAAATTTCGGGCAGTTGACCGTTAAATTGCACGTCAATTACGGCGCCAATGATCTGTTTGATTTTACCTTTGATAGGCATATATTAAATTATTTTAAGGTATGTTAGGTCAAATGTGCGGCAAAGGTAAGGTGCTGGCTGCTATTGTCCAATTAGAAACGGGAGTATTTTAAAAAATGAGCGGAAAGAGGTATCTGTATTCTCAAAAATAATTTTTCGGCACAAAGTCACGAAGGCACGAAGAAATAAATCTGAAGACCCGGGGCTTTGTGTCTCGTGGCATAAAACTTCGCCGCAAGGGCACGAATAAAATAACCCGAAAACCCGGGCTTTGTGTCTCCGTGTCTT
>CAMPJQ010000672.1 GCA_946886925.1 uncultured Terrimonas sp. | reverse complement strand
GTCCGTGTAATAGGAAAAATTTGCAACAGACAAAAAAACGATAGGTAATCAACTTTCACATGATCATCTAAATATTTTTTAAAATAAAATCAACTCTGTCATCAGGATTTAGCACAGGCACAAATATCACCGGAAAGCCCAATGACTCATATATATCAATTATTAAATTGTGAATTGTTTTTTGTGCAAGTTCATCTTCAGATCTCGCATAATGATACCTGCTCTATAGCAGTAAGTAATAATTTATCATAATCCAGTTTCAAAAATTTATAATAGGCCATCGCATCCGGGATAGCACGGTCAAGAAAAACGGTATCATCAGGAGATAATTCCGCTTCCTGCTTTATTTGCATATCTAATACACCTAACTGAAATTTTCGCTTATTCGCCCGTATTTCTTCTACGGTTTCCCCTTCTTCTTTCATGCTGTCAATATAATGTCTTGCATGTTCTATAGTAGTCTTATATCCTCTTTTGGCAAGAAGATTAATAACCGTTGTTTTTCCTGTACCGGGGCCGCCGGTAATAACGTACCAATTGGTTTTTATTTTGCGGGTATTCATATCAGGTAATTCTGAGTTCTTATAAATTTTCCTGTCACTTAACTTCAATCCCATTTTTTTCTAATTTTTAATGACCTCGTGATCATTTCTTATAATCCTACAACCTGGTTTAAATAGGGCAATCGGGCTGTCCAATTTTTTTGTTCTTTTAATTTTTGTTGTAACGCCTGTGCCTGGTCTTTTTCACCATGAACAATAAATAACTGACCGGGCGCCGTTTTCAATTTACTTAACCAGTTCAGCAAATCATTTTGGTCTGCATGCGCTGATAATCCCTCTAACTGCTTTACCTGCATTTTGAATGGAAAAATTTTCCCATAGATTTTAATTTCTTTTTCACCCTCTAAGATTTTTCTTCCTCTTGTTCCTTCCGCCTGGTATCCGGCAAACAATAAAGTATCATTGATATCAGCTGCTCTTTTTTCGAGATAATTCAGTATTCTGCCACCAGTAACCATTCCGCTTCCGGCAATAACTATTTTTGGGGTTTTATCCTCCCTGAATTCAAGTGTTTCTTTAAAACTACTGGTAATGGTAAAATGTGAGCACATTTCGTCACATTCATCCGGTTGAAGTTTATGCCACTTACGGGAATGATGAAAGAGATCGAGTACATTGGCTCCCATCGGGCTGTCCATAATCATAGGTATCTTCGGTATCCTTTTGTCTTTTAATAACTGCCACAACATCAGCATCAGTAACTGAGCCCGTTCTACTGCAAAGCTGGGAACAAACAGGCTGCCGCCCCGCGAAATGGTTTCATTCACGATCTCTTCCAATTGAGGTATAATCGTTGCCTCGTCAGGATGAATTTTGCCGCCATAAGTTGACTCAATTAAAAGTACATCAGCTTTCTCTGGTTTATTTGGCGGATATAACAGAAGATCCTGCTCCCGTCCGATATCCCCGGAAAAAACCAGTGTCTTTCCATTTATTTCTACTTCTATAAATGTTGAACCCAAAATATGGCCGTTGTATAGAAAACGGACTTTGATATTTTCAGCAATTACAACCCAATCAGCTTCATCAGCAACCTGGAAAAGGCGGGTAGTTTTTGTTACATCTTCCAGTCCGTAAAAAGCTAATGCCGGTTTGTGTTTACTATAGCCTTCTTTATTTGCCCTTTCCGCTTCTTCTTCCTGGATTTTGGCAGCATCCTTCAGAATGATTTCTGCAATTTTCAATGTTGGTGAAGTGCCGTAAATTTTCCCTTTGAAACCCAGTTTAACCAGCCGGGGCAGGTAACCCGTATGGTCAAGATGTCCATGGGTAAGTAAAATTGTATCAATGGATGAAGGATCAAATTCAGGTTGCTGCCAATTGAGTAATCTTAATTCTTTTAATCCCTGGAACAAACCACAGTCAACCATTATTCTGTTATCTCCTGTTTCCAGCAGGTATTTAGAACCGGTAACAGTGCCCGAAGCGCCGAGAAATGTTAGTTTCATAATGTGTTTTTTTTCGTTTGGAAGATATTTTCCGCTTCTTTTATAATTCTTTTTGCCCGCAGTTCAGTAATCCCAATTTCCTGAAGCACTTCCGGAACCATATATAAACTCCTGCACAATACAATGTTTTTATTAAGTAATTGCTCTTTTTCACTTCGGCTTAATGACGTGATACATGTAACAGGATGCAGACCGTTTTCATCAATGCGCTCCCGCAAACTTTTACCGCCTGGAAAGTTCCAGCTCATCAACTCCAGTCCCGAACATATACCATATTGTTCCGCGTCAGTGGTCATCCGGGTGTTGGTAACCAACCAGCTTTTAAATAGCTTTGTATCCGGAGAAGATTCGTTCTTTAATTTTCTTTCAATATCCTGAAACCGGGCACTCACATACAAGGCATGTTTTACATCGCAAACGGTTCCGGGATCACTGTGAAATTTACATTCCATCATAAATTGCTCCTTTTCATTTTGAGCAATCACATCTACTTCATGTTTAACGCAATGCCCCGGTACTATTTTTCCGGTTTTGGTTAGATAACCTGCTGCTTTAAATATTTCAGCAATATATTTTTCAAATGGAAAGCCGGTAGGGCCAAGTTCCCTAATCGCTTTTTTTAAATGGTATTTACC
>CAMPJQ010000671.1 GCA_946886925.1 uncultured Terrimonas sp. | reverse complement strand
TTAATACCCCGGTCACGGGCTATTTTGCCTAGTTCATTCAATCCATAAGTAAAGCGTTTCCATTCTTCGTTGTTGTTCAGCATGCCTTTCCCTTCCAGCACCGGAACCTCTTTTTTTCCCTGGCAGCTATTGCCTGTTTCGCCGCCGCCTATTACTTTGGCGCCCATTGTTTCTAAGAAATCCAGCAACTGCGTAAAGCTTTTTTTGTTCTCTTCCAGCGACTTAGTCGTTAGCTCATAGCTGTTCCACTGGTTGCAAATTTGCAGGCCTCTTAAGCTGAGCGCTTTTTTTAAAACGGCAATATCGCGCGGAAATTTATTACCAACCTCGCAACCGGTAAAGCCCGCCAGGGCCATTTCACTAATGCATTGCTCAAATGTATTTTCAGCGCCCAGTTCAGGCATGTCATCATTGGTCCAGTTAATGGGCGCTATGCCCAACTGTATGTTCTCAAAGTTCATATGATCAGAATATGCGTTGTTGTTTTTTATTTTCTTTATAGGCTTCGTATGCCTTTTGTACCGATGGCGATGTGGATACTTCAGCTACCGGAACTTCCCACCAGGCATTGTATCCTTTTACGGTGCGGTGCAAATGCGTTTCAATATAAATTACGGTTGTGCGTTGTTGTTGCTTTGCAGATGCCAATGCAGCTTTCAGAGAGGTTGCATCAGTAGCCTTTATTACCACTGCACCCAGGCTTTCCGCATTTTGGGCAAGGTCTACGGGCAGTACTTCCCCGCTTAATTGTCCCGTCTGGGCTTCCCGGTACTGGTATTTTGTACCGAATCTTTCGCTGCCTATACTTTCTGATAAGCCCCCAATGCTGGCATACCCGTTATTATTGAGCAATAAAATAGTAAAACGCACACCTTCCTGTATGGAGGTAATGATCTCGTGGTTGTTCATCAGGTAGCCGCCATCACCGCAAATAATATATACTTCACGTTCGGGCGCCGCCATTTTTGCTCCAAGCCCGGCTGCAATTTCATAACCCATAGTAGAATAACCATATTCTAGGTGAAAATTTTTAGGATCGGTTGCTCTCCATAATTTATGCAGGTCGCCGGGTGCGCTGCCGGAAGCATTGATCATAATATCTTCCTTGTTCATAAAACTGTTGAGCGTACCAATTACTACCGCCTGGTCAATAGGAGGAACGGTTCCATTTCCATCCGCGTAAATCTGTGTTACTTCATCATCCCAGGCCTTGTTCATTTCGGCTATCCTTTTCCGGTATTCGTCATTTACTTTATAATTGTCTAACAAAGAAAGCAATTCCTCCAGCGTAACTTTTGCATCGCCGGTAAGCGGGAGAGCATTGTGTTTATGTGCATCAAATTCACTTACATTGATGTTGATGAACTTAACATCAGGGTTTTTAAAGATGGATTTGGAAGCGGTGGTGAAATCACTGTACCGTGTGCCAATGCCTATTACCACATCGGCTTCATTGGCAATTTCAATGGCGTACTTAGTGCCTGTGGCGCCCAAACCGCCGATGCAGTATGGCGCGTCATACATCACTGAACCTTTTCCCGCAAATGTTTCACCCACGGGTATACCGGTTTGTGTGGCAAACTGATGCAATGTTTCACTTGCACCGCTGTATATGGTTCCACCACCCGCAACAATAACGGGTTGCTTGGCCATGCTGATCCATTCAGCAGCTTTTTGGAGCAGGCTGCTGTCTGGCCGCGGGCGGGGGATATGCCATACTCTTTTTGCAAAAAGCGAAGCGGGAAAATCATAAGCATGCGTTTGTACATCCTGTGGCATGGAAAGGGTAACAGCTCCTGTTTCGGCTGGAGAAGTTAGCACCCGCATCACTTCAGGCAATGCATAGATCAATTGTTCGGGACGATTGATCCTGTCCCAGTATTTGGAAACCGGCTTAAAGCAATCGTTCACCGATATATCCTGCGTAACAGCGTTTTCTAACTGCTGCAATACAGGAGCAGGTTCACGGGTGGCAAAAATATCTCCAGGTAATAATAATACGGGGATGCGATTGATGGTTGCCAGTGCGGCGCCGGTTAACATGTTGGTAGCGCCCGGGCCGATGGAGGTGGTGCAGGCAAAAGCACTCAGCCTGTTCTTTACTTTGGCATAGGCAACAGCGGTATGTACCATGGATTGCTCATTGCGGCACTGGTAATACCTGAAATCAGGATTCTCCTGCAAGGCCTGCCCCAGTCCGGCTACGTTGCCATGACCGAATATGCCGAAGCACCCTGCAAAAAAAGGCTGTTCAACGCCATCGCGCTCGGTGTATTGATTTTTTAAGAATGCGATGGTTGCCTGCGCAACGGTTAATCTTTTTTTCATAATCGGAATTTTATCTTTAGATGATTTCGTCGAATTATAAACTATAAAACGTAAACCTGTTGTTGCCTCACCTAACCTCTCCTTGTAGAGAGGAACCGCGCACAGCCCTTGCTCAAGCGAGATATTTTTAAATCTAAACCAGTCTCAGCTATAAATCACAAACAATAAGCTATTAACTTTTCTCGCCTCTCCTTACTTCCATGATTCAAATCTCAAATATTAAATTTCAAATTGCTCCGCCTTTCCCGCTGCCCCCAGCAATTCAAATTTTTTCAGCATAAAGGCTTTATATGTTTCCATAAATATTTTTCCGGGCGTC
>CAMPJQ010000670.1 GCA_946886925.1 uncultured Terrimonas sp. | reverse complement strand
GTTCTATCGGCACCATGTTGTTGTGGCATTATTATATTCAAAAAAGAGGTTTACGGATTTAACATACCTTGCTTTTATGAAACCTTTTTCGAAAATAGATTTTTGTTTACTGATTCCCTGTTATAATAATTTTAATGGATTGATTGTATCACTGAAAAGTGTTACTTACCCGGCCGGAAAATACCTTGTATTAATTATTGATGATGGAAGTGTAGAAACCGTGACATTGGAAAAGATCAATAAAGCAATGGATAAAAAAACACCAATTGTTGTTTTACAAAATGAAAAAAACCTGGGTATTACGGCAACGCTAAATAAGGGTTTACACTGGATCGAAGAAAATAGCGACGCAAGATTTATCGCAAGGCTTGATTGTGGCGACATCTGTTCACCGGAAAGATTTGAATTGCAGGTTGAGTACATGGATACGCATCCTGAAACAGGGTTGACAGGAAGCTGGTGCAGGTTTGAAGAAAAGAAAACACTTAAGAAATATGCTTATAAAACTCCCACACATCATGACGATATAATAAAGGCTATGTATCTCCGGAATGTATTTATACATCCTACCACTATGTTTCGGACATTATTGGTAAAAAAAGTCGGATATTATCCCACCAACTTTGAATATGCAGAAGATTACGCCTTTTTCTGGAAACTGATGAATATCAGCCAGACATATATATTTGACCGATTTCTTGTTATTTGTGAATTAAATAAGGGGGGACTCTCATATAGTAATAAGGGTAAACAATTATTTGCAAGAAGCAAAGTGATAAAGGCGTTTGGCTCGAACCTTGTATTAAAAATTAATGCGTACGTAAGGTTGGCATTATTGTTAATTTTGCCGAAAGGGTTAGCTTTGCAACTTAAAAAATGGAAGGGATAGTCAGGTGCAACGTTTTATACATCTGTCTTGTCATCTGAGGCTGCCATACTAATTTGTTTTATCAAACGTTAAGGAACCGATTTAGTAGCCGAATTCACCACAAACATTATTTAACAAAAAAAATGATGCAGTCATTTGATTGTATGCTGCTGTTCATCAAATGGTATAGATATTTTTATCCATGATAGTTGTACACATAGTAGAACCTTTTGCAGCAGGAATAGCTGTATTTGTAAAGTCACTAACCGAGGCTATGCCTGATGATATGCATATTGTGGTGCATGGAGAAAGAAGAAAAGAAATGACTGCAGAAGAGGTGAAGAAAAATTTCCCCAGCCGGAATGTAAGGTTTATAAAGTGGCGTTCTGCACAACGTTCTATTGATCCTCTCAAAGACTTATTGGCCCTGACAGAACTTTATAAAATATTACATCGCCTCAAAGTGAAAAACCTAGTTGATGCGGTACATCTTCATTCTTCAAAAAGCGGGTTATTGGGAAGGGCTGCCTGCAGAATGGCGGGAATTACTAATGTTTTTTACACTCCCAATGGTGCGTCTTTCCTTTCTGCACGAAACGGATTTACAAAATACTTTTACAAACTGGCGGAAAAAATAGGTTACCAGATGGGAGGCAATGTTATTTGTTGCTCTCCTTCGGAACTGGAAGAATATCTTAAGCTGGGTATTAATGCGGTTTACGTTAACAATGGCATTAATGTCGCCAATAAAAGAGAGCTGGTTAAAAAGCGTCTGCAGGGTAAATTCAGGATTGTAACCAGTGGACGAATAGAAAAACAGAAAAACCCTGCCTTGTTCAATGCTATAGCTTCGTATTTCGAAGATATGCAGCAGATCGAATTTGTCTGGATCGGTGAAGGACGGGATAAGAAATTATTCACTTCAAAAAATATAACTGTTACAGGTTGGTTAGGTGCAAAAGAGGTACATGAATACGTTTCCTCCTCGCATATTTATTTGTCTACATCTAAATATGAAGGATTGTCTTTTGCCGTATTAGAAGCATTGGCTCTCCGCAAGCCGGTATTACTAAGTAATTGTACTGGTAATATTGATATTGTAAAAAAAGGGATCAATGGAGATCTTTTTAATACTGCTTACGATGCTATCGTTAAGATATTGCAATATCATAATAACCCGGAAATGCTGGATGTAATGGGCAAATTTTCAGGAGAGATCTGTAAAACTGAATTTGATGTTAAAGAGAATTTTAAAACATATCGTGAACTATATGCCGGTTCCGTTTTAAAAACCGGCAGACAGGCAAAGTGGAGTTTTGGATAAATAAACCTTATATCTATATATCTATGTCTATGAAGCACACAATTATATTGGACTCTCAGCACATTGCCGGGCAAAGCAACCTTGAAGATGTCCAGCAATCGCTTGAACTCATTGAGCATAAACTTGATTCAGAAATCCTGGCAAAGCAAAGGACCATCGAGCACCAGCAACAGGAGATACAGCGGCTACATTTATTAATAGAAGGCAAGGATAAGACTATCCTGGAAACCAGCGAAAAGTTGGCAGAATGCACCAATAATAATGAAGGAAACCGGCAATTGATTAATAAACTATTGGGAGATATTGACCGGCTACGCCAAGATCTTAACTGGTATGAGCGGACATTTGAAAAAAGAAGTCTCGCAGGTGTATTGAAAGACCGGTTCAGGTTCTTTTTAAAAAAATAATTTTTTGAATTTTTAAACAGGACGACTACTTTTACTTTAATAGTAGAAGTA
>CAMPJQ010000669.1 GCA_946886925.1 uncultured Terrimonas sp. | reverse complement strand
CCCTTACCGCGGTATCGTAAATATCGCGGTCAAAATCAAAGATGTTCACTTCGATCGCTATTTTGCTGCCGTCAACCGTTGGCCGAAAACCAATATTCATCATCCCTTTAAAGAGCTGCTCTCCAATTTTTATTTCTACTGCATACACGCCATTGCCCGGTATTAATTTTTCAGGATTTCCAATATGCAAATTAGCTGTAGGGTAGCCAATGGTGCGGCCCAATTGGTTACCTTCAATTACTGCTGCCTCAAAAAAATAATCATACCCCAGTAAAGCATTGGCGGATTCAATATCACCCGATCTTATCGCATTCCGGATCCGGGTGGAACTAACGGCCACTTCATTGAGCACTTTTTCGGGAATTTCTTTTACAATGAATCCCAGTTCCTCCGCATATTTTTCCAGCATCAGGTAGTTTCCAGCACGGCCCTTGCCAAAACGATGGTCATAGCCAATAATTATGGAATGCGGATGGATATTCTTAACTAAAAAATTGCCGATATAGGATTCAGCAGTTTGTTCAGCAAATGCTTCTGTAAAGGGAACGATCACAAGATGATCAATGCCTTCCTTCAGCAATATTTCAATTTTCTCTTCCAGGGTATTTAAAAGCTGAACTTCATGGGTGTGTGTAACGATTTTCCTGGGATGCGGGTGAAAAGTAATGATAACCGTTTCACCGGATATGCGTTCGGCTTCGGCCTTTAACTGGTTAAGGATATGTTTATGCCCGGTGTGCACGCCGTCGAAAGTACCTATGGTTACTACAGCATTACGAAAAGCGGGAAGTTTTGATATGTTGTGATGTATTTGCAGGATAAATCTTTTCTTTTAATTTCAAACCTTTGAATGCAGGTACGAAGTACAAACGATTAATTATATGTTCTGCTATGCCCTGCCGGGCTGCAAAACTAACAGATAATTGATAATTGCACGGCGAATATTTACTTTTGCAGCGGTTTAAAAAAATATCATGAGTTTATATAATGAAAGAGGGGTATCTGCACAAAAAGAAGATGTGCATGCAGCTATTAAAAATCTGGATATGGGTTTATACCCAAAAGCTTTTTGTAAAATGTATCCCGATTTTTTAGGTGGGGATGAAGATTATGTAAATATCATGCATGCCGATGGCGCCGGTACCAAAAGTATACTGGCTTATTTATACTGGAAAGAAACAGGTGATATTTCGGTTTGGAAAGGCATTGCCCAGGATGCGATTGTTATGAATCTCGATGATTTGCTTTGTGTTGGTGTATATGATAATATCGTGTTCAATTCAACCATTGACCGCAATAAAAAACGCATTCCCGGTGAAGTACTGGAACAGGTCATTAACGGATCGCAGGAGTTATTTGACAACCTGAAACAATATGGCATACATATTCAATACCTGGGAGGAGAAACGGCGGATGTGGGTGATGTGGTGAGAACCATTGCCGTAAATGGCACAATGACTTCCCGGTGGCCAAAGAAAAAACTCATCACCAATGAAAAGATACAGGCAGGCGATGTAATTGTAGGGTTTGCCAGCTATGGACAATGCGCCTATGAAACACAATACAACAGCGGCTTGGGCAGCAATGGATTAACCAGTGCGCGCCATGATGTATTAAGTAAATATTACGCAGAAAAATATCCCGAAACGTTTGAACCGGCTCTGAATAGCGATGTAGTATATATTGGTGAGCATAGCATGACGGATAAGTGCAATATAGACGGCAAAGAAATTAACATTGGGAAATTGCTCTTGTCGCCTACCCGCACCTATGCACCGGTATTAAAAGTATTACTGGAAGAGCACTTCAACGCAATTCACGGTTTAATTCATTGCAGCGGCGGCGGACAAACCAAATGCCTGAAATATGTACCGGAAAATGTAAGGATTGTAAAGGACAATCTTTTTTCACCTCCCGTTATTTTTGATCTTATTCAAAAAGCAGGCAATGCTCCTGCCCGCGAAATGTACCAGGTATTTAACATGGGCTGCAGGTTAGAGGTATATACGGCGGAAAAAGATGCCGCAGCCATTGTTAACGCAGCGGATCAATTTGGCATAGAAGCGCGGGTAATTGGCAGGGTGGAAACATCAAAACAACAGGAATTGATTATACAAACCAGGGAAGGCGAGCTGAAGTTCGGTGATGCATAACATTGCTGCCGGTTACGGCAATTTCACGGAATTCTCACGCCGTTCTTTCATGTACAGCATACCGTTATCATCATTTATACAAGGTCGGCAACTGTTTTTTTCTCTAAAATTCTTAATGTCGCGTCTCTTGCCATGATTAACGTATCGCGCAAGCCGCAGTTTTGTTCATCGCAGTTTTTACATCGCTCATAAAAGTTAAGGCTTACGCAGGGAAGCAGGGCAATAGGCCCATCCAGCAAACGCATCACTTTTGCCAGGTGAATTTTTGAGGGGGCTTCCTTAAAAAAATAACCGCCGCCCTTGCCTTTCTTGCTATCCAATACACCCCCGTTTTTCAATTCCAGGAGTATATTTTCAAGAAACTTCAGTGGTATTTTTTTTTTCCTGGCTATTTCTGCAATAAGTATGGGCCCGTCTTTTTCAACCTGGGCCATATACATCAACGCCTTAAAAGCATACTGGGTTTTTTTAGAAAGCATAATCCTGACGGGTTTTAA
>CAMPJQ010000668.1 GCA_946886925.1 uncultured Terrimonas sp. | reverse complement strand
GTTTTGTGCCTGTGCAGCCAGAATGATACAAACCAGGCAAACCGGTAATAACAATATCTTTTTCATAAATAGTTTTTTGGTTAGATACATAAAGCTGAGTATTCCACAATCTTTTAATAGTTAATTCGCACATCTTCGCACTACTTAGCGATCCTTAGCGCTTATTAGCGTTGATCTTTCGCATCCATTAACGTTTTTCCCTTATTTTGCAATCTCTATGTGGTCTATCTGTAAAAAAGAGCTCCGCCAGTTTTTCAGCAGTCTTACCGGCTATATCGCCATTATCGTTTTCCTGTTAGCCAACGGGCTGATGCTTTTTGTGTTTAAGGATAATATTCTTGATTTTGGTTATGCTACATTAGATCGTTTTTTTGAACTGGCCCCCTGGATATTATTGCTGTTGATACCGGCTATTACCATGCGGAGTTTTGCTGATGAATTTAAAGGCGGCACATTTGAAATTCTTCAGACGCGGCCGCTTACCCGCTGGCAGATCGTTGGCGGAAAATATCTTGGCAGCCTTGTCGTTGTATTGATCGCTTTATTACCAACTGTCGTTTATTTTTTTTCAATACAAGCTCTTTCTTCTAATGAAGGAATTGATACCGGCGCCACTATCGGTTCTTATATTGGTTTATTTTTTTTGGCGGCCGTGTTTACGGCAATTGGTATTTGTATCAGCAGTTTTACCAGTAATGCGGTAGTGGCATTTATTATCAGTCTTATTGCCTGCGTATTGCTGTATTACGGGTTTAATGCGATCAGCGAGTTGGCGGCATTCGAAGGTGGGATTGATTATTATATTGAAATGCTGGGAATAGATTTTCACTACAGGAGTATAAGCCGCGGTGTTATTGATACAAGGGATATTATTTATTTTTTGAGCGTAATATTTTTATTGCTGATTATCACCGATCGTAATTTATTAAAGAGATAAAATGAAAAACCTGTTCGGGAAAATAATTACTTCAAAATTTGGCTGGCTATGGCTGTTATTGGTTTTGGTAGCAATCAATTTTCTTGCTTCAATTGTTCATTCACGTATTGACCTCACAAAAGAAAAAAGATATACCCTTAGCAAAGCAACAAGGAATTTGTTGCTGACCGTAGATGATGATGTACAGATAGATGTTTTTTTAAAAGGCGAGTTTCCTTCCGGGTTTCGGAAACTGGCTAATAGTACTGACGAGTTCCTGCAACTATTGAAAGACAGGAATGGTTCAAAAATTCATTACCGGTTTATTTCTCCGCAAGAAAAGATGCCAGGTACGGAAAGAACATATGAGGATTCACTTGTTGGCCTTGGCGCCAATGCTATTAATCTTACTGTGCAGGTAAAAGCCGGAGAAGAAAATAAAAGAGTTTACCCTGTTGCGTTGATGACCTATAAGGGGAAGCAATCGTTGGTTAATTTGTATGGCGGCGGTAAAAGAATGATTACTGCGGTAGAGATGAATAGCGCAGAGGCATTGATGGAATACCAGTTTGCCAAAGCATTAAATGGACTTATAAGTCCCGATAAACCTTTTATCGCTTATTCTTTTGGCAATGGTGAGCCGATGGATGCAAGAACGTATGGAATACAACAGGCCTTGCAAACAGATTACAGGCTTGGCCTTTTAAATATTAATGAGCAACCGCTCAATCCGGATACGTTTAAAGTATTAATAGTAGTAAAACCAATCGTGCAATTTTCTGAAAATGAAAAATTGAAGATAGATCAGTATGTAATGGGCGGCGGAAAGTTGCTGCTTTTTGTCGATAATCTGATTGCAGAACAGGATAGTTTGCGTTACAAGCCTGAGATCATTGCTTATGACAGGAACTTAAATCTTACCGATCTGCTGTTTCGGTATGGCGTCCGTATCAATTCTTCTTTAGTTATGGATCTGCAATGCGATTTTATGCCATTTGCAGTAGGAGGGTCCGGCGAAAATCCTCAGTTCGAGTTTTTGCATTGGAATTACTATCCTTTATTTGAAGGCAAAGGCAATCATACGATCAATAAAAACTTAGGATTGGTTGCCGGAAGATTTTTAAACTCTATTGATACCATTAAAGCCCAGGGGATAGAGAAAACAGTGTTGTTGTCATCTTCAACCAATTCCCGTGTTATCAGCACTCCGGCCCTCATTAGCCTGAATGAAAACCGTAATGTTGCGGAAGATGAAAAATTTAAACAGTCTGATATACCGGTGGCGGTTTTATTGGAAGGAAAATTTTCTTCACTTTATCGCAACCGGATTTCACAGGCACAGAAGGATACGCTAGCCATAAATGGCATTCCTTTTAAAGATTTTTCTGATGCGAACAAAATAATTGTTGTTGGTGACGGTGATATAGCGCTTAATGACGTTTCTACAAAAGAAGGACCGCTTCCTATGGGAGTAAATCTTTTTACGGCCGGTTCTCAATACGAGTACCAGTTTGCCAATCGTGAATTTCTGCTTAACTGTATGGAATACCTGGTTAACAATCCTGCCATCAGTGAAACCCGTAACAAGGATATCGTACTTCGTTTGCTTGATAGTCAGAAGGTACAGGAAAAGAAAACTCTTTGGCAATTTATAAATATCGGCTTGCCCGTTCTGCTCATCATTCTGGCCGGGTTCATTTATCAACAAATAAGGAAAAGAAAATACGCATCATAAATA
>CAMPJQ010000667.1 GCA_946886925.1 uncultured Terrimonas sp. | reverse complement strand
ATATACACCTGTGCCATCGCCAATAGATGCGGAAGCAAGCATTCCCATGGAGCCGGCTATCTGCGAAGCTTCATCGGTGAGGATATCACCAAACAAGTTTGCCGTAACCACCACATCAAACCGGCGGGGATCTTTAATGAGCAACATGGCTGTTGCATCTACAAACTGGTGTTCTACCTCCACATCGGGGTATGCCGGGGCTACTTTCTGCACTACTTCTCTCCACAGGCGTGAAGTTTCAAGTACATTGGCCTTATCAACCGAGCACAATTTTTTTCTTCTTGTTCTTGCAGCTTCAAATGCTTTACGGGCAATACGCTCTACTTCATAGCGGCTGTATTCTGCAACATCAAAGGCCGTATCGCCATTGTTTTTTCTGCCCTTTTCACCAAAATAAATATCGCCTGTGAGTTCACGGAAAAACATAATATCGGCACCCTGCAGTATTTCTGGTTTAATGCTGGAAGCGCCTAATAATTCATCAAATAATTTGATGGGGCGGATATTGGCATACAAACCCAGCTCTTTCCTCATTTTCAGCAAGCCCTGTTCGGGCCTTACTTTAGCCGATGGATCGTTATCATATTTAGGATGACCCACTGCACCAAACAACACGGCATCCGATTGTTTCATCTTTTCCAATGATTCAGCCGGCAAAGGATTTCCTGTAGCCTCAATAGCCACATGACCAATTAAAGCTTCATCATACGCAAAGCTATGCCCGAATTTTGCCGCTATTTTATCTAATAATTTTTTACCAACCGTTGTTACTTCCTGTCCTATCCCATCGCCGGGAACAATTAAAATTTTTTTTGATGCCACTTTATTTTTTATTGAAATGAAATGATGTTGTATTGATCCGCTATATGTTGTTCAGCATTTTTTGAGTTGCTTTTATTGCCGACACGGTTTGATCACTGTCGAGGCCTCGTGTTTTGAACTCTTTATCGTTGTACCTCCAGGTTATTATCGTTTCACACAAAGCATCACTTCGGCCTCCGGGCGGGATACGAACGGCATAATCCGTTAAAAGTGGCAGTTCCATTTTCTTATGTCTGTACACTTTTTTGAGCGCATTCATAAAAGCATCGTATTGCCCGTCACCCTGTGCATGCTCTTCAAACGCTTCGCCATCTATCAATAATTTTATGGTTACCGATGGATTAAGACCCTTTGAATGTGTTAACGCATAATTTTCAATCTTGACCCGATTCTCATTGGCATTGCTGTTTAATATATCAGAAATGATGTAAGGAAGATCGGATTGTGTAACATCTTCTTTTCTATCTCCCAACTCTATAATACGTTGCGTTACTTTTCTTAAATCTGCATCAGACAGATGTATACCCAATTGCTGCAAATTGTTCTCAATATTGGCTTTGCCACTGGTTTTTCCCAAAGCATACTTTCGCTGCCGTCCAAAACGTTCAGGCATCAGATCGCTGCAATACAATTTATTTTTTTTGTCTCCGTCTGCATGGATACCCGCGGTTTGGGTAAATACATTCTCTCCCACTACCGGTTTATTAACAGGAATACGAAATCCTGAAAATGTTTCAACCAGCTTACTTACCGAATAGAGCGATTTTTCCGCTACTGCTGTTTTTATTTTCGGCATAAAATCGTTCAAAACGGCTATAGCGCTTGCCAGCGGTGCATTTCCAGCCCTTTCACCCATGCCATTTATGGTAAGATGAATACCATGTGCACCAGCTTTCACAGCTTCCAGCACATTTGCTGTACCCAGGTCATAATCATTATGTGCATGGAAATCGAAATGAATACCGGGATAACGGGAAACAATTTCCGATACATATTCATATGCTTCCGATGGGATTAAGACGCCCAAAGTGTCGGGTAACATTATTCTTTTAACGGGCTGATGCTGCAGGAAATCAAGATACTGAAAAACGTACTCTTTTGAATACCGCATTCCGTTGCTCCAGTCTTCAAGATACACATTGCATGCTATTCCCTTTTTTCCGGCCAAAGCAATAACGGCGGCAACATCTGCAAAATGCTGTTCGGGCTTTTTCTTTAGTTGGTGGGTTAAATGGTTCAGGGACCCTTTGGTAAGCAGGTTCATTACCTTTGCCCCTGCTTTCAGCATCCACTGAACAGATACATCACCGTCAACAAAAGTGAGCACTTCCACCCTGTTCAGGAAACCATTGGATTTGGCCCATTTGGTAATTCGCTTTACCGCGTCAAATTCACCTTCCGACACACGGGCCGATGCCACTTCAATCCTGTCTACCTTTACTTCCGATAACAAAAGTTTTGCGATCGTTAGTTTTTCTGATGCAGAAAAGGACACACCGCTGGTTTGCTCCCCATCCCTGAGCGTAGTATCCATTATTTCAATATATCGTTGAGCTGACGGCATGTTTTGCTGATCGTTTTTTAGTATAAACTGGTGGTGGCAAATAACTGAATGTCTTCTTTCATTGCCTGCAAATAATCAATATCATCATACCCGTTAACCAGGTTATGCTTTTTATACCCATTGATATCAAACGATTCAGATTCGCCTGTTGAAAGAATGGTAATGGTTTGACCGGGAAGGTTTATTTCAATTTCATTTTGAGGATCGGCTTCAATAGCAGTAAATATTTTATCCAAAAATATTTCACTTACCTGCACGGGAAGTATGCCAAC
>CAMPJQ010000666.1 GCA_946886925.1 uncultured Terrimonas sp. | reverse complement strand
GAATAATGGAATGCGGTTACCCACGGCCGATATGACATTCAGAGCTTCCTCAAACCCCGATGAAGGGGTTAAACTCGAAGGTCGTGTAGATGTTCCGCATCTTGGTTTTGTGCATGTAAAAGGGAAAATCAATACAGATGACTTTTTCCTGGAAGGTGAGGTGAAATCGGCCAATATTGCCTTTGGAAATGTGCAACTGCCATCGGTGAATGGCGTAGTACGTATTTCTAAAACCACGGGGGTTTTCTTCAAAACCGAACTCAACCTCGGAATTGTTTTAGGCACCAACACGCTGGTACAGGGAGCCGTGAACACGGCCGGAATAACATTAACAGGCGAAATATCAAGATCCATTCGCATAGCCGGCAACAACTTTACATTTTCCGGCGGCAAAGTAACCGCAGGCCCGGCAGGAGTAAAGGTGAGCGGGAACATAGACCTGTATGTTTTCAAAGTAAATGTGTTGGGCGATGTATATGGCGTTGATGATTTTCTGCTGAAGGGCAAATACAGCTACAATACTAAGTTTGTAAAAACCAGCATAGCGGTTGCGGTAACACCGCAAAATGTGAATTTAAGCGGAGAGGGAGCAGTTTACGGTTTACTGGGAAAAGAACTGTACAGCGGGGGATTGATATTTGAGCCTAACTGGAACGCACGTACTATTGGCGTATGTTATCTGATAAACGGCGAAAAATATTGTGTGGGGCTATAACCAGTAATAGCTGCGACTTAATTTTTTTGCTGCTGCAGATGTTCCTGCCGCGCCGCCGTTGCCATGTCTTCGGCAGATAAATTCTGTCCCTTCGGGCAATGTCATTAAGTAAACAAACGTCGTAAAAAAAGGGCTACAGTATATAGATTTGAGGTGTCGAATCTTAAAACAAAACTGTAACCCATGTTTGATGTAAATGTAAAAATCATTGCGGAACTTAAAAATTTTATTACCATAGTTGGTACTAACAGGGAGGTGCTGAGTAACTTTTGTGTATCCGACAGGGATTTTATTCGTACCCGTAAATTACTTTTTGCCAGGCTGGTGCTGCTTATCACTAAGCTTTGCAAGAAGACATTAAGCATTGAATTAGAAAAGTTTTTTGAAGAAATGGGTGACTCCCTGTGTTGTTCAGTCAGCGCCTTTACACAGCAGCGCCTTAAACTAGAGCCTGCATTTTTCTATGTGTGGAATATGGTATTACAAGGCAGCTATTATCTATATTATGGGAAGGCAGTCAGGCGATGGAAAGATATGGTTCTTCGATAAGCCTGATCAATAATGCGGCATTATGCCAGTATTTTGGCGGTCAAAGCAATCAGCAAACAAATTTTGTACCGGCAAAGACTTTTTTTCATTATGATGTGCTCAATGAACTGATTTTGTTGCCGCAAATAAAACCTTATCGGTATGGAGAACTGAATATGGCCTATGAAGCTATTGATAAAACGCACCAGGATATGCTGATGCTGTATGACAGAAATTTTAGTAATTATAAAATGGTAGCATTGCATCTGTGGCAGGAAACGGAAAGGAAATTTGTGATACGGGCGAGGGAAACACTAAACATGATATCTGCATTTATTAAAAGTGACAAAGTTTCTTCTATTGTATACATTTCAGCCTACTGCATCGGCCATAGCAGGGCTAAAAAAAAGTGGTTTTATCATTACCATAGACACCTTGCTTAAAATAAGACTGGTACGTGTTGAATTGCCCCAATCAATAGAAGTGTTAATGACGAACCTTTGGGAAGAAGAGGGTCACCCGGTAGAGGAATTTAAAGATCTGTATTTTATGCGTTGGGTGTTGAGACCAACATATCGATCCAGAAAAATATTTTGCAGTTAGAATCATTTAGTGGGCAGACTGTTCATTCGGTTTTGCAGGATTTTTATGCTACAGTAATGATGACTAACCTCCACTCAATACTTATCAAGGATGCACAGCAAACAATAGATGAGACCCTAAAGCACCGGAAGTATCCAATGAAGATTAATAAAAATAAATCCTTTGGGAAGCTCAAAGTGAACCTTATTTCCCTGTTTATTAACAATAATGTAGAGGGGATATTGCAAAAACTACATGCTCACTTTGTCAAAGATGTAATACCGATCAGGAAAGGAAGATCCTTTAAGCGAGTCAAGGTGAATGTGCAATCCAAAAGCAAACATAAAACCTTTACTAATTTTAAACCCTCCTATTGAAACCTTAACTTAATGACATTGGCCGAAGGGGTCTTCGCTGCGCCGATAAGAAGCATGGAGCGAGACCCAGACGGATATAGAATATTATACTAATCTAAAATGAGGCAATGGAATATATTTCGTAAAAGATAGCAGCGCAGGCCCTGCAGTGGCTTTTATGAAGATCAAGGCGCGACTTAAAAAATTTTAATTACCGCATACAATTCTGATGAAACCTATTTGTACAGTAAAGTATGCCTGGCTTTTGTTATACAGAATTCATCAGGCGAATAAGGGTAATTATTTTGTACTTTTAATAAATGGGGGCCATCAGTTCTTTTATTTTTTTTATCACCGGTCTGCTTGCCTGCCTGTTCGCACCCGTAGGTAGTTATTCACAATACCGGGGCGAAAAAGTTTTTTGGGCGAATGGTACAATAGGTTATTATCAGAATAATGAAGGAGTTGTCTTTAGCAG
>CAMPJQ010000665.1 GCA_946886925.1 uncultured Terrimonas sp. | reverse complement strand
ATTTTTCAAATAAATAAAAACATTCCGGATCATGCCTTTTTGTCGTTTGCCGTTTTGCAAGTATTTTCGCAGATCAATCCAGGTACGCGAAATGATATTTAACTGTTCATTTTTCGGCCTGTATCATTCTTTACAAAACACACAATTCTGTTATGGCATACGATGTAATTGTTTTAGGCAGCGGCCCCGGCGGATACCCGGCAGCCATCAGGGCTTCACAATTGGGTTTTAAAGTGGCTATCATTGAAAAGGAAAGTTTGGGTGGCATTTGTCTTAACTGGGGCTGTATCCCCACAAAGGCGCTGCTCAAAAGCGCACAGGTATATGAATCCATGAAGCACAGTAAAGATTATGGATTAGAGGCAACTGATGTAAAGCACAATTTTGAAGCTGTTATTAAACGCAGCCGTGGCGTAGCCGATAAAATGAGCAAGGGTGTGCAGTTCTTAATGCGCAAGAATAAGATAGACGTGATTATGGGGTATGGAAAAGTAAAAGCAAAAGGACAAATAGAAGTGAAAGCAGCGGATGGAAAAACACAGGTGGTAGAAGGCAAATACATCGTTATCGCCACAGGCGCCCGTTCACGTGCATTGCCCAGCCTGCCTATGGATGGAAAGAAGATAATTGGCTACCGTGAGGCCATGTCCTTACCGCAACAACCCAAAAGCATGATCGTTGTTGGCAGTGGCGCCATTGGTGTGGAGTTCGCTTATTTTTATAATTCGCTTGGTACCAAAGTAACCCTTGTTGAATTTTTGCCCAGGTTGGTGCCGGTAGAGGATGAAGAGATTTCAAAAGAACTTGAAAAGCAATTTAAAAAACAGGGCATAGAAGTTTATACCAGCAGTGAAGTAACCAGTGCCGACACAAGCGGCAGCGGCGTAAAGGCCAAAGTAAAAACGGGCAATGGTGAAATCACCCTGGAAGCCGATATAATACTGAGTGCGGCAGGTATTGTTGCCAATATTGAAGATATCGGGCTTGAGCAACTGGGCATTAAAACAGAGAAGGGTAAAATAGTGGTAGATAAATATCAGCAAACGAATGTGGCAGGTTTTTACTCTATAGGCGATTGCAGTCCCGGACAGGCATTGGCGCATGTTGCCAGCAAAGAAGGAATTGTAGCCGCCGAACACATGGGATATAATGAAAAGAAATACCCTCATCTTCCCGATACGTTAGATTATAATAATATTCCCGGCTGCACCTATTGCACGCCCGAAATCGCATCCATTGGTTACACCGAAAAAGCGGCAAAAGATGCCGGCTATGAAATTAAAATAGGCAAGTTTCCATTTATAGCCTCAGGTAAGGCCAGCGCAGCAGGCGCCACGGATGGTTTTGTTAAAGTAATTTATGATGCCAAATACGGAGAGTTCCTTGGCGCACACATGATCGGTTACAATGTAACAGAACTGATCGCCGAAGTATCTGTTGCACGTAAATTAGAAACTACGTATCACGAAATACTGAATGCTTCGCATCCGCATCCTACCATGAGCGAAGGCGTTAAAGAGGCTACTGCCGCCGCTTACGGAGAGGCGATAGATATATAAAAGTGGGAAGAGATAAGTAGTAAGTAATAAGGGGATAAATTACAGAAAGATGCGGTCGGTACCCGACAAAAGGAGGGTCAGACCGCATCTTTGCGTTATTCACTCTCAGAGGTGAATTGTGAGAGCTGAAAATGAAAACCATTCACTATTGACTATTCACTTTTTCACAAAATGTAAAGCGGATTCATCACATCAAACCCCGCTTTCATCACATTTTAATAATAAGATAGCTTATCTGTTTTACTATTGCAAAAACTTAACGGTTTATGCAAATAAAAAAATTAGAGCCCTGGGGCGCAGTAACCCTTCTCCTCATTTATATGTTTGTAAAAGCATATGAAAGTGTAAGCTTTTCTTCCAATGCTTTATTACATAAATATGGACAGGCGGCTATCCGCTATCATCTTGTTTTTGATTATTACAAGTATTACCTGATCCCGCAGCTTATAATTGTTGTTGTTATTGCGACTATCCTTTTTGCATTGAATTTTAAAATCCTTCCACATCAGCTTGACAAAAAAAATTACCTGGCTGTGGCCGGCTCACTTTTTATATCATTTGCGGTAGTATTCCTGGCAGCATTTATCTGCAATACCTGGCTACGATACCCCCTGTATGTTGTATACGCTACAAAAAAGGGAGCCGATATGCAGGTAATGAAAGAATCATTTGGGCAAACCTTACTCGTTTTCCTGTTGTTTACCGCTTATTACCTGTGTAAAATGCTGGCAGTTTGGTTGTATAATGAAATATTGAAAACCAAACCGGCATATAAAAAGTTATTTATTGAAATTGTTGTAACGGGCTGGTCATGGATAATGCTATTGGGGTTTTCCTTTGTTTTCAGGGAATATATTTTCCGGTGGGTTCCCGCGTTCGTTCTTGTGCTTCTCCCCTTTTATATCACCCTTTTCTTTTTATGGGCCTATTTTTTTTTACCGCGGTATGCAGTACACGCAAAAAAAAGAAAGCTGTTATTCCCTTCTTTACTTATTATTGTTGTTTTCGGCATTCCTTTGTATTTATTATTTGCTTTGCTTTCAGAAGCAGCCAGAAATGAAGGAGTATTTCTTTCCGTTGTCCTTTTTGTTTTAGTCTTGC
>CAMPJQ010000664.1 GCA_946886925.1 uncultured Terrimonas sp. | reverse complement strand
TTGCATGTTTCAAGTTACAGGTTTCAGGGGCTTATCCTTGTTAGCTTGCACCCTGTAACTTGCACCCTGTACCCTGCAACCCGCACCGGCTACCTCCATTGCATCAACGCTGAGTTCAGCGCCTGCTCTACACGCCAGCGGGGCTTGTGAAAGTATATCATGCCGTGCCCGGGCAGCATAATATCCGAATCTACTTTGGCAAAGCGCCGCAATGATTCCGTATATATTTTTTTATCGAAATCAATGGAGCCGTCCCAGCCAAAATCACCCACCAGAAGGGTACCGATCACGTCGCCGCTGATGACAATTTTTTTGCCCGTCCATTCAAATAAAAAGGCCGTGCAGCCCATGCTGTGTCCGGGCAAATGCATTGCTTCTATTTCAACGCCCAGCAAACTGAACTTTTCTCCGTCTTTCACCAATTGATCAACCGTTACGGGCGTAAAGATTTTATGATAGAGGTAACCACAGCAACGTTCATCACCCGAAGCCACGGCTTCGGCGGTTTCACCGATAGCTACCAGTTTCACACCTCTCTTTTTAAGTATATGTGCTCCGCCGGCATGATCATAATGTGGATGGGTAAGCACACAATAATGTATATCATTGGGCGACAAATCCCAGTACCGCATGTTGCTGAAAATCTGCTCCATCGTATCTCCACAACCACAATCAAACATAATCAGTCCATCGGCGGTTTTTAAAATATAGGAGTTACCATCATTCCATAAAGCATCCGGCACATCAAATGTTATACCATTGATATCGCCCCCAACCTGGAAAAGACCTTTTAAAACCTGCATAGCTTTTATTTACAATGAGAAAAACAAAGTGTTTGAATACTATATGCCCAAAAATTGGCACACAATTGTAAGGTAGTATAGAAAAAGAAATCATGAAAAAGAAAAGAGCCCGGCAATACCTGCAGCAAAAGCGCAAAAACACAAATCCATTAAAGAAAGAAGATATTCAGCGCAACCCCGATAATCATATTGACCAGGATTATCCCGGATTTCCACATGCTCCTGCTAAAGAAGAGGTTATCCATCCAAAAACCAAAACAGAAAAAAAGACAGCCGCTGTGCATCATAAAGACGGGGAGAAATGATTATTCTTTAATTTTAACCCATGCGATCATTAAAGCTTTTTATGGTACTATTGGGCTGCACACCCGAAGGAAGGCATACAGAACAACACGATGTTTTTTTCGGGATAGGGTATGAGTTGCGCGATCTTTTGGCGGATATGTATGCGTTTTGGCCGGAAGCCAACCGCAAAATTCATATTGATTCATGGCGGGAGGTAACGCAGGTAACCGGATACGCTATAAAAGTTATGCCCCGAACTGACCTTCCCCGGGATATGCAGCGAATGCCAAAATTGTTTTTTATAAATCTCGGAGGATATAAGGAAAATGACCTGGAAGAATATCATTATAAAATGCTGGTAGCTTGTGCAGATAAAGGCATTGCGGTGCAGCAGGCAAAACAAAGCGCTTTTTACCGTCATACCGGCTTTACCGGCGCCGTTTCACATATTGATGATAAATATGGTGTGGATGTGGATGACATATATGAGATCGGCGATATTCTGCCCGATACCGTTAAAGAAAAATATGCCATTGTACTATCTCCTGCTATACAAAATACCGAAGATGAGATGCATGTTGGATATCTTAAAGTAGAAAAATTGCTTAAGGTCTGAAAGCCATCTGCATCAAAGCACCTGGTTAAACTCCAGCCTTTCCCCGTCGGGACCCACTATATTGAAGTATTTACATCCGTTTTGCCAGAAGTTTAAAAACACAGGTGCCTCCTCCATAATCGTAAAGCCGCCCGCCTTAAACATGGCAAAAGCTTCATCAATATCAGGCACATCAAAAGCAATATGATCTATATGCCCGTCTTTACGGTTACCCACACTTTCCAGTTCCCTGCCCGGCAACTGGTACAATTCAATAATCATGTCTTTCTGCTTCATCATAATACAGGTGCCGGGCTCACGGTTATGCAAAAATTCGGACTGCATTACTTTCATAAAGCCCAACTGTTTATAAAAGGCTTCGGAAACAATGATGTTGGTAACCGGAATTCCAATATGCTGTATGGAACGTATAGTAAGCTGAAGCGGGTTTTCCATTATCACATTATAAAAAGCTTAGCTCCCTCTTTGTGAGCCCGTATTGGTTTGTTTACTTACAAAACCTGTGGCTTTGGGCTTTTGTATGAACTTAGACCCCTGGTTATTGGCCAAATTGGCTTTTTTATTTCCCTTTTTTTTGCCCTTGTTGTTTTGTTGATTCAGCAATGACATAATGTTATATTTTTTTATAAAGATACGGCTTATACTGTATTGTGAGTTTTCAGAAAGGCTAAAAATGCAACGGGATGAAGATGCGGGTAATTTATTCTACAGGATTACAATTATTTCAATACTGATGTGCAGTAATAGCTATGGTATGATTTATGAACTTGATAAAGAAAATTTTTCATATGGAAGATATCAAAAATTTATCCGGTGATGCGGCTATTGACAAACTCAAAGCACTTGCTGAAAATAAAATATGCCTTTTCTGCACGTTTGAAGGAAACGAAATTGTTTCAAG
Source organism: uncultured Terrimonas sp. (assembly GCA_946886925.1). Next base: position 63 of record CAMPJQ010000664.1, on the reverse strand, counting down.
GCCAATGAGCACACAAGGTATTGATGATAACGGAACGATTTGGTTTTTTAGCAGCAGGAATAG
>CAMPJQ010000663.1 GCA_946886925.1 uncultured Terrimonas sp. | reverse complement strand
ATTCTATTACATTATCCGGGCCTGTACGCAGATTTTGTACAATGCGTTCCAGGCTGGCGCGGCTGTAAGTAAAAGAAGGAGGAAGTTGAAACAATATGGCGCCCAGTTTTTCCTTCAGCCCGTTTTGTACCGTAGTGTAAAAATCAGTTAAAAGGCTTTCACAATTATTAAACTGCTTATAATGGGTAATTAGCCTGGGAGCTTTTACAGCAAAGCTAAAATGAGGCGGGCTTGCGGCATGCCAGCGTTCCAGTGTTGTTAATTGCGGAAAACGATAAAACGTAACATTCAGTTCGAGGGTACTAAATTGCGTGCTATAAAATTCAAACCATTTTTTTTGAGGCATGCCTTCAGGATAAAATATCCCCTTCCATTCGCGGTAATGAAAGCCTGAGCATCCAATATGCCATTTTATTGGGTTCATACCACCATTATATACAAAAATATGTCCAACAGTATAAGGTCATCACCGTTATTTATATAGCTTAAAAATAGACCAAAAAAATAAAAAACAGGGCTTTCAAATTTCCCGGATGGTAGCTCATAATTCTGTAACTTACCTTTTTGTTTGAGCTATGGAAAAGAAAGGTGCACAAAAAAAACAAGGTTTACCTGCGGACAAAACAAATATTTTTAAACAGCAAAAGAAATCTGGCGGGAGTAAAATCAAACCCCAAAAAATAAGATCCATAAAGCAACGGCCATTTTCTGAACCAAAAACGGGGGAAAAGGAAAAAAGTATACCAGCCTTTCCGGTAGTAGGGATAGGAAGCTCTGCCGGAGGACTGGAGGCATTGTCGGAACTACTGCTCCATTTACCTCACAACCTTGGGATGGCTTATGTGTACATACAGCACCTTTCATCGGAGCATGAAAGTTTTTTGCCGGAAATTGTGCAGCGTAAAACAAAAATGAAGGTAAGAAAGGTTCAGAATAACATGGTGCTCGAAAAAGATAACCTATATATCATACCTGCACGCTACAATATCATCGTTTCAGACGGAAAACTCAAATTAACCCGAAAGAAAAAAGTACATGATCTCCATGTTATAGACGTTTTCTTAAATTCATTGGCCTCCATTTACCAGCAAAATGCTATCGGTATTATTTTATCCGGCACAGGCAATGACGGCGCCCAGGGATTACTGAACATTAAAGCCGAAGGTGGCATTACATTTGCACAGGACGATTCTGCCAAATATAATGGCATGCCGCTTAATGCCATTGAAGCGGGCTATGTAGATTTCATACTGTCGCCGGAAAATATTGCAAAAGAACTGTCCTCGCTTGTACAACATCCTTATGCTACTTTGCCCTTACCAGATAGCGAACTGGACTGGCAAAAAATTAACCTTTACCTGCACAGCAAATGCGGCGTTGACTTTACGCACTATAAACAAACCACTATTCACAGGCGTATTTTACGCAGGATGGCCATGAACCGGCTAAATACTCTGGAAGAATATGCTCAACTGCTGCAAAAGAATCCTGTAGAAACAGAAACATTATACCAGGATATGCTTATTGCTGTTACCAACTTTTTTAGAGACAATCAGGTATATGAAGCGCTTTCAAACACAATTTTGCCATCACTCCTGAAAGGGCGCAAGCCTAACGACCCTATACGCATTTGGATAGCAGGATGTGCTTCGGGCGAAGAGGCCGTTTCATTTGCCATTGCCGTACTGGAATACCTGGGAGAGAAGGCTATTATTACGCCCATGCAAATATTTGCTACAGATCTAAATGAAAAAGCTATTGAAAAAGCAAGAGCAGGTCTGTATTCAAAAAACGCTTTGCAAAATATTTCGCCCCAAAGGTTAAAACGGTTTTTTATAAAGATCAACGGCAATTACCAGGTGGCCAAACTCATAAGAGATATGTGTGTGTTTTCGCAGCATAACCTGCTTAAGGATCCTCCCTTTTCAAAAATGGATATCATTAGTTGCCAGAATGTACTGATCTACCTGGAACCGGGCCCGCAAAACAAGATCATACATGCTTTTCACTATGCCTTGAAGCCCTCCGGCTTTTTAGTATTGGGCAGATCAGAAAGCATTAACAATAATAGTGATCTTTTTAATCAGTCATCCCAACAATATAAAATATATACAAAAAAGCAGGCAGTTACCCGAAGGCATAAAGATTTTTCTACCTATGCTTTTTCTTCTTTGGAAACGCCGGGGAACAGGATTAGCCGCTCACCGGCTACCACCCCTGAACCCGACCTGGAAAAAGAAACAGATAAATTATTGCTTGCACATTATGCACCCCCATCCATACTCATTAATAAAGATCTTGGCATCCTGCGTTTCCAGGGACCCATTGCATCTTATCTTGAACCATCGTCGGGCAAGGCCAGCCTGCATCTGCTTAAAATGCTGAAAGAAGGCCTTGCATTTGATACCAGATCGGCCATTCACCAGGCAAAAGAAACGGGGCGAACAATAAAAAAAGACAGTATTACATTTACTAGTAATGGAAACCCAAAAGAAATAAGCATAGAAGTAATACCCATAAAAGGAAAAACCGAAACAACATATTATCTTATTGTTTTTAAACCGGTTGTTGTTGAGCATAACGTCAAAATGAAAAAGGGGAATAACGGTCTCCTCAGCGAAAAACAGTTAGCCAGCCTTCAAAGCCAGCTTAAAGAGGCACAGGACAGTAT
>CAMPJQ010000662.1 GCA_946886925.1 uncultured Terrimonas sp. | reverse complement strand
GTTCAAATCTTTCCTGAATGCTTTCTACATGCCCAAACATCATGGTGGCGCTGGTTGTAATGTGCAGTTTGTGCGCCTCATGCATAATATCAAGCCATTCCTGCGCGCCGCATTTTCCTTTACTGATCAACCTTCTTACCCTGTCTGTTAATATTTCTGCACCGGCGCCCGGCAAAGAATCCAGCCCGGCTGCTTTCAAAGCCTTCAATACATCGTGGTGGCTCATTTTCTCCAGCTTACAAATATGCGCCACTTCGGGAGGTCCAAGGGCATGCAATTTTATATCGGGAAATTCCTCCTTTATTGCACGAAATGTGCCGGCATAAAAATCAAGACCCAATTGCGGGTGATGTCCTCCCTGCAACAGCAGTTGGTCGCCCCCGTATTTTATGGTTTCTTTTATTTTTCTGCGGTAGGCAGGCATATCCGTTATATATGCGTCTGCATGGCCCGGAATGCGGTAAAAATTACAAAACTTACAATTCGCAATACACACATTAGTGGTATTTACGTTCCGGTCTATTTGCCAGGTAACTTTTCCATGGGGAACCTGCAGTTTACGCATTTCATCTGCCACATACATAAGCTCTGCAAGCGCGGTATTGTGGTATAAAAACATTCCTTCGTCTACACTAAGAAATTCAAACCTCAAAGCCTTTTGTAAAATATCTCCGGCATTCATCATACAATACAATATTTTGCTTCCACTGTAAAATTGACGGGATCGCTGGTATACATTTGATTTGCCAGATATATAAACCAGTATTTGCAAAAATACTAAGTTTATGAATGATGAACGGGTGGATTTTCTATACAAAAAGAATTAAATTTATGAGCTACATATGAAAATAACATTTGCCTGTTTTGTATTTGTAGCTACATTAATCTCTTCGGGGTTAACCATTGCCGGACAGAAGATATTTTCCGGTGAGCCTGCAAAGCTGATCACTCAATTCAAATTTCAGCAATTCAGCGGTGGTGTAGTGATTATTCAGGCTCGTGTAAATCACTATCCCGATACCCTGAATTTTATTTTAGATACTGGCAGCGGCGGCATTTCTCTTGATTCTTCTACAGTGGTTGCTTTATCTATTCCCACATTACCCTCAGAGCGCACCATCCGCGGCATTGCGGGTATCCGTAAAGTGAATTTTTTGTACAACGCAACACTTCATTTACCGGGACTGTCAATAGACAGCCTTAATTTTCATGTAAATGATTATGAAATTCTGTCGAGCGTATACGGGGTAAAAATAGACGGGATAATAGGATATAGTTTTTTTAGCCGCTATATTGTTCATTTTGATTATGACAACCTCCTCCTGTCGGTATATTCGCAGGGGGATTTCAAATACAAGCGCGGTGGTTATATTTTAAAACCATTGCTCACCTCTATTCCTATTATGCAGGCAGATTTCAGGGATGACAGGAGATTTAATTCAAGATTTTATTTTGATTCCGGCGCCGGCTTGTGTTTTTTGCTTTCGGATGATTTTAACAGGGACAGCGCAGTGCTTAATCCAAAGAAAAAACCGCGGCTTACACAGGCAGAGGGATTGGGAGGTAAAATGGAGATGCGATTGACCACTGTAAAGGAAGTGAGAATTGGCCCTTATCGTTTCCGCAACGTACCCACCTATATTTTTGAAGATATTTATAATATTACAGCATATCCTTATCTCGCCGGACTGATTGGCAATGACCTGTTGCGACGTTTTAATGTAACCCTTAATTATGCAAAACGCGAAATACACCTTATTCCTAACTCGCATTACCGCAGCCCTTTCGACTATGCATATACGGGCCTGGGCATTTATATTGTTGAAGGCAGAATACAGGTGGAAGACGTGATACCGGGCTCACCGGGTGAAGAAGCCGGGTTTAAAGTTGGTGATGTTTTGGTAAGTGTGGGCAATAACCTTTCCAATAATATTCAAACATATAAAAATATTTTGCAGGCGCCGGGTCAAAGAATAAAAGTTATTGTAAATCGTAGCGACAGTCTTCTTATTCTTACACTCCGGCCAGACAGCATTCTCTGATTTAAAGTCGTTTTCCATATATTCCTCCTAATTTTGCATTCCTTTTAAGCCACAGGAATTTTATAATATGATACAGTTTGAACAATTTGTGCTGCAAAATGGATTAAAGGTTGTGGTGCATGAAGACCATTCCACACCTATGGCGGTTGTAAACGTGATGTATGATGTTGGTGCAAGAGATGAGGATCCCGCACAAACAGGATTTGCGCATTTATTTGAACACCTGATGTTTGGAGGCTCCGTTAATATCCCATCATACGACGAACCCCTACAGCGTGCGGGAGGAGAAAACAATGCATATACTACCAACGACCTTACCAATTACTATTGCCAGTTACCGGCCGAAAATATTGAAACCGCTTTTTGGCTAGAAAGCGACAGAATGCTTAGCCTGGCGTTTGGCGAAAAAAGCCTTGAAGTACAGCGGAAAGTAGTAAGTGAGGAATTTAAAGAGCACTACCTTAATAAACCCTATGGCGATGTTTGGCATAAAATGCGTACACTGGCATATAAAAAACATCCTTACCGCTGGATGACTATAGGAGCGGAGTTGAGCCATATAGAAAACGCTGCACTGGAAGATGTTAAGCAATTTTTCTTTAAACACTATCGTCCCGTAAATGCCATACTTAC
>CAMPJQ010000661.1 GCA_946886925.1 uncultured Terrimonas sp. | reverse complement strand
AAGTTTGAAAGTTTAAAAGTTTGTCAATTGTCCCTGGATTTAGCCGATGAAATTGATCTTCTGGCACAGAAATTTCCGGCCCATGAATTATACTCTTTGTCGAACCAGATAAGGCGTGCAGCAAATTCCGTTTCTTTGAATATTGTAGAGGGTTCGACAGGGTTATCCGATGCTGAGTTCAAAAGATTCCTTCGAATTTCGAACCGTTCAGCGTTGGAAGTGGTCGGTTGCCTGTTTTTAGCAAAAAGAAGAGGTTATATTGCAGAAGAAAAATTTAATCACTTATATAATCAGATAGAAATCCTGGTAAAAAATGATACAGGCATTAATTAACTCTTTAAACGACTAAGCTATGGTCTGTCGACCGTTGGCTGTGGAATAATATGAAGCATATCCCGAACCTCTTCACCTTACTCAATCTTGTTTTTGGCTGTCTCGCTATTGTATGTATCCTGCAAACAGGTCAGTCTATCGTTTACATAGACCCCAATGGTTTTACATCATGGGATCTCCCGGAAAAAATTGCGATGGGCTCCTTTTTCATTTTTGCAGCCGCTTTAGTTGACTTTCTGGATGGGTTTGTTGCAAGATTATTCAAAGCCAGTTCTGAGATGGGAAAACAATTGGATTCATTGGCGGATGTAGTGAGTTTTGGTGTGGCTCCGGGCCTGATACTATACCAGATGCTGCGTATCTGCTTTGCAAAAGAATCAGAAGGCTTGGATGTTTCGGTTGCTGCATTATTGCCGGCATTTCTTATTCCCTGCGCCGGAGCATGGCGGTTGGCTAAATTCAATATTGATACCACACAGCAATATTCATTTAAAGGTGTGCCTATACCAGCTGCTGGTATTGCTGTTGCTTCATTGCCGCTCATTATTCACTACCAGCAATTCAATTTGCAGGAAATAGTATTTAATAAATGGATACTGTATGGTATAATACTATTACTTAGTTATCTCATGGTTAGCAATATTCCTTTGCTGAGCCTGAAATTTAAAGACCTGAGTTTGAAAAATAATTTGCCGAAATATATTCTGGCTGCAATAGCTGTCATCGCTGCTATTGTTTTAAAATGGGTAGCCATTCCGGTGGTATTCATCGCTTATGTTATTGTATCTTTGGCCTTCAAAAATAAAATCGCATGACGTTCACGGTTCAGATTAAAGTAATGCCGTTAAAAGAATTATTAGATCCACAGGGAAAGGCCGTCTTGGGCGGTCTTGAAAATCTCGGCTTAAGTGGTGTAGAAGATGTAAGGATAGGTAAGAATATTACACTTGTTGTAAATGCTGATTCAGCGGAAAAAGCAAAACAAATAGCTGAAGAGGCCACTAAGAAATTATTAGCAAACCCCGTGATGGAATATTTTGAAGTGAGTGTTAATTAGTTGACAAGTTGATAAGTTGACACGAAAGCCGTAGACTTATTAACTTAGTAACCTACCAACTTATCAACTGTGTTATATCTTGTTCCCACTCCTATCGGTAATCTCAAAGACATTACTCTTCGTGCAATAGAAGTATTGAAGGAAGTAGATGTAATTCTTGCTGAAGATACCCGGACTACTTCCCATTTGCTGAATCATTACCAGATCACAAAACCTCTTTCTCCCTATCATCAGCACAACGAACATAAGATTGTACAGCACCTTGTAAGCCAGTTATTGGAAGGGAAAAAAATGGCGGTAGTAACTGATGCCGGTACGCCAGGTATTTCTGACCCCGCTTTTTTATTGGTAAGAGAATGTGTGAGAGCCGGTGTTAAAATAGAATGTTTGCCGGGGGCAACCGCTTTTGTCCCTGCTTTGGTAAACAGTGGTATTCCTGCAAATCGCTTTGTTTTTGAAGGATTTTTGCCTTTGAAAAAAGGAAGACAAACATTATTGAAACAGTTAGCGGAGGAAGAACGAACTATGATATTTTATGAATCGCCGATGCGGTTGGTAAAAACCCTGGAAGAATTTGTTATTTATTTCGGTGCCGGGAGGTTATGTTCTGTAAGCCGTGAGCTCACTAAAATGTTTGAGGAAAACAAGAGAGGAACATTAACGGAAATCGCCGCTTATTTTAAAGAAAAAACGGTAAAAGGAGAAATAGTAATAGTTGTAGCGGGGAAAGGTAAATGATAATATAAACCTAAAAATAGGCTGGCATGGTTTTGAAATAACATTGTGCACCAACTTTGTATTTCAAAACAAAAGATAGAATAAGATGAAAAAAAGATTCGTATCGTTGATGGTTTGTTTAACTTTTATTTCGGGTATTGCTTTTTCACAGATCCGTGAAATCCCCAAAGCGGTTGAAGAAACTTTTGCTAATCAATACAAAGGAGCATCCGATATTGATTTTAAAGATCAGTTGGTAAGAGTGGATGTATATTTTATATTGGATGGTGAAAGCATGATCGCTTCATACACAAACAAAGGATTGTGGAAGGAAACACAGAAACAATGGAGTTTTGATAAACTTCCTGAAGATGTAAAAAACGGGTTTGAGAAAAGTAAATATGCAGACCGGGAAGTAGATGATGTTATAGTGTTGTATCTGCCTGGCGGTTTGGAACAATACAGGCTGAAGGCAAAGAAAAATGATGTAGAAAAAAAGTACCTGTACTTTAATCCGAAAGGCAGGTTACTCAGGGAAACGGTGACTTTATAATTATTTTCAATAAAATGC
>CAMPJQ010000660.1 GCA_946886925.1 uncultured Terrimonas sp. | reverse complement strand
TCTGCCCAGTATCCCGTGGCTGCTGCTTGTAGAAATCGGTACCGGCAGCTACTTTGTTGTCTGTCCACGAATTCCGGTAATCTTCAGGTTCGTAACTCTTAACTCCCCAGCGGTTGAATATTAGCAGTTGCCATTTGCCGGGCGGCAGGTTCTGAGGCCTGAAAGTATCGTTTTTGCCGTCGTGATTTGGGGTGATGATGTTGGGAATGAACGGCGTTTTAACTATTGGTGGCAAGCACGGTATAAATTCAACATAAATGGAATCTGTAGCCAGACATCCATTTTTCAAGGTTTGTACCCAATAAATACCCGTTTGGCTTACTTTTAAAAAAGACTCCGCGCTTCCGTCACTCCACAAATAAGCATCTGCCGCGGAATTGTCTGTTCGCAAAATTGTTTCTTTGCCTTCGCACATTTGCAGATCCTCACCCAGCGAAACTTCAGCTTTCGGCAACACAGTTATCTGTACGGATGCGGAATCTGTACACCCGTTCCTGGAAACCACATAAACCAATTTCTGATTACCAATCAGGCTATCGGAAGGGGTAAAAACGCCGGCAGGATTTACTCCCGGCCCATACCAGTTTCCTCCCGAAGGACTAAATCCGGTAAGTTGAAGGGGTAAAGCATTTACACAAATGGTATCGTTTAAGCCTGCATTTACAGTAAGGTTGTTTATAGTGGCTACAACCGGCATTCGCGGCCCTTCGCAACCAAACTTATTGGTGGTAGCTACATAATAAGTGGTGGTAGTTGCTAAAATTGGAGTTGTAAATGTGCCTGAAGAATCTGTATGAAGCATGGTGCCGCCTGCCGGTGAATTATACCAGAAATACGCCCCACCTTTTGGTGCCCCCATTGCAGATAAGGTGATCGCTCCAGCCCCGCAATTACTTCCGGCAGAAACCCCTGGAGCAGCAGGCAACAGATCAACAATCAGCGAATCGGTAAGATTTTTTGTGCAGGTTCCGGAAACAATACTTATCAAAGAATATACATCTCCTGGCGCAGCATTTTGAGTTAAGGTATAGGTAGCTGAAGAACCAGAAACAGTTTGAGGTACGCCATTTACGGCGTAGGTTAACGTCCAGAAAGGAATAGAGGTAATACCTGATTGCATTCCGGCAACGTTTAAAATTACCGCTGCTGCACCATTCTGACATGCCCCTGATAACTGGGCAGATAAAGCCGCGCAATCGGGGCTTAGTTTAACAACCCAATAATCCCAGGTACCTTTTGATAACTGGCTTTTGTCTCCGCTAAGTGTGGAGTTAGATCTGCCGCCTAAAACAAAACCGCCATCTGTAGTTTGCTGCAATGAAAAAAGGTTATCAGTTAGATCGCCTCCATAAGCTTTATCCCAAAGTTTGTTGCCACTGGAATCTACTTTTACGATCCAATAATCTAGATAGCCTTTCAAAGCTTCCGTTTTATCGCCGCTAATTCCTGAATTGGAATACCCACCTAAAATAAATCCTTTATCAGGAGTTTCCTCTAAACTAAAAAGGTCGTCGTGGCTTGCACCACCAAAAATTTTATCCCAAAGTTTATTACCATTGGCATCGATCTTTACAACCCAATAATCATCAAGCCCCTTGGAGGGCTGAGAAACATCGCCACCTAAACCTGAATTTGACCAACCGCCCAGAATATAACCGCCGTCTGAAGTCTGCTGCAAGGCCTGAAGAATATCATACCGAATGCCCCCGTAAGTTTTATCCCATATTTTATTGCCGGCAGCATCTAATTTTACAACCCAATAATCATAGGGGCCACTGCTGGCCTGGCTTTTATCGCCGCTAATCCCTGAATTCGACTGCCCGCCCATTATGTAACCGCCATCGGAAGTCTGTTGCAAAGACCATGGCCAGTCTCCGCCGTTTCCGCCATAGGTTTTATCCCACTCTTTATTACCAACAGAGTCTATTTTCACAAACCAATAATCGGAATAACCTCTTGAAGCCTGGCTTTTATCGCCCCCAATGTTAGAATCAGATTGCCCACCTAAAATGTAACCGCCATCTGTAGTTTGTTTTATGGAGAAAAGAATATCATCGCCGGCGGCGCCATACGATCTGTCCCAAAGTTTATTTCCGTTTGCATCCAGCTTAACAACCCAATAATCATTTGCTCCTTTGGCTGCCTGGCTTTTATCGCCGCTTATGCCGGAACTGGAATAGGCTCCCAGAATATACCCGCCATCTTTGGTAGGTTGTAAAGAATAAAGCTGATCGCTGTTACTTCCGCCTACTGTTTTATCCCAAACTTTTGCACCGGCGGCATCTAATTTAACTATCCAGCAATCCCAGCTGCCTTTAGAGCCCTGGCTTTTATCGCCGCTTAAATTCGATTCAGAAAACCCGCCTAAAATATACCCCCCATCGGAAGTTTGATGTATAGACCGCAGTTCATCATGACCAATTCCCCCAATTGTGCTATCCCAGGCTTTAATGGGTGGGGTTTGTGCCTTTAGAAATGAATTACAGATAAGAAAACTGAGTGCAAATAGAATTAACTGAAAAAGTAGTTTCACAAGTAGTCTGGCAAAGGAATTAGTATCAATACTTGCGCAAGTTACTAAACCCGACCAATAACATTGCCTTAAAAACTCAATAAGACAACGCTTACTTCCGCAAATCCTGCAGCTGCAGATACTTCCCCACTTCTTCCAGCAAATGC
>CAMPJQ010000659.1 GCA_946886925.1 uncultured Terrimonas sp. | reverse complement strand
GACAAATTCAGCCGCGGGTGCCCAAAATGCGATGGACCTCCTGGGCCGCCGCGGTGGCAGTTTTGCTGCTATTCGGAACTGCCTATTATTTCTTTACTCCGTACGGCGCTCCAAAGCAGGTGGCTGCTATTCAGCAGCCAAAGCCCAATGATATCGCCCCCCCAAGTACCGTCAATGCAGTTCTTACGCTGAGTAACGGACAAGAGATCATTTTAGACAGTTCGATCAATGGTACGCTGGCAATCCAGGGAGCAGTGAATGTGATGAAAACTGCGGATGGACAAATTGCCTACCAGGGCACCAGTGATGATATAGTCTACAACACCCTCAGTAACCCAAGGGGCAGCAAGGTTATCAGCCTTACGCTCGCAGACGGCAGCAAAGTCTGGCTGAACGCCGCCAGCTCTCTGAAATATCCAACTGCCTTTATGGGCAATGAAAGAAAGGTGCAAATGACCGGTGAAGCTTATTTTGAAATCGCACATAATGCAGCTATGCCTTTTACAGTCGGCAATGGTGAGACGAGCGTTCAGGTATTAGGCACTCATTTTAACGTAAGCGCTTACGATGATGAAAGCTCGGTGGATGTAACCCTTTTGGAAGGAAGTGTGAGCCTGACGACCATTAATAAGCAACCGCCCACCCTGCTCAAACCGGGCGAACAGGCAAGGATAATCAAAAACGGCATGATACAGTTATCGGACAAGGTGAATATACAGGAAGTGACGGCATGGAAGAATGGGCTTTTCTCCTACAACAGCGCCGATATCGAAACGATTATGCGGCAAATTTCACGGTGGTATAATGTAGATGTGGTGTTTGTGAAGCCTGTGAAGGAAAAGTTTTACGCTGAAGCGCCGCGGAATGTGAGTGTATCGGTTCTGTTAAAGATGCTGGAAGCCACGAAAGCTGTGCATTTCAAAATTGAAGGAAAAACGATTAGCGTAATGCCCTGAGACTCTCCCCAACCAGACCCAGAAGTTATTTAGATCGGCTTAAAAGAAAAAGCCAGATCCCCTCGAACGGGAACTGGCCAAACATCTGAGCTGATTCGACATAAAGAACAGTGGCACTGCCTTACTATTTCATCAACCCAAACGTAACAAAGTTATGCAAAATGCTTTTTATGGTCCGCCATTTTTTCAACGGCAGACCGTCATCAAAGCGATGAGAATTATGAATTTCACAGCAATTCTTCTTCTTGCCATCTGCCTCCAGGTAAGCGCTACAGGGCATTCCCAGTCCATCACACTACACGTTAAGAACGCTCCTTTAGATGAAGTGTTCAGGAAGATTAAAAAACAAACGGGTTATACGTTCGTTTACACTGAGACGATGCTGAAGGAGTCAAAAGCAATAAACCTGGAGATAAAAAATACTTCTTTGCCGGAAGCATTGGCCATCTGCTTTACCGACCAGCCCTTTACTTACGTGATTATTGACAAGACAGTGATTTTGCAACCTAAAGAAGAAAATCAGAAAAATATTAATAGAACCAGTGACTTACCTCCTCCAGTCGAAATCAGGGGAAGGGTGGTCGATAAAGGGGGAAACCCTTTGCAGGGAGCATCTGTATTGGTTGCAGGTACCAAAAACGGTACCACTACCAATAGCGATGGCCGGTTTACACTATCAGTACCGAACGGCAAAAATATTATTCTCGAAATTTCCAGCGTAGGGTATCAAACGAAAATGGTGAATGTGGATAATCAGGGTGAGATCAATGTTACCCTGGAAGAAAATGTTGCAGGGTTGAACGATGTGGTGGTCGTAGGATATGGAACGCAGAAAAAAGCGAATTTGACCGGGGCGGTGGCATCAATTTCAAGCGAGGCACTTGAAAATAAACCACTGCCAAATGTGGGCGAGGTGCTAAGAGGTGTTTCTCCAAATCTCAATATTAATTTAGGCGCATACGGCGCTGAGCCCGGCGCTTCGCTTAGCTTCAATATCAGAGGCGTTGGGTCAATTAGCGGCAACAGCGCGCCGCTTATTTTGGTTGACGGAGTGGAAATGGATATCAATACTTTAGACCCGGGAACTATTGAAAGTGTATCCGTTCTAAAAGATGCATCCGCCTCTGCCATTTATGGATCACGTGCTCCCTTTGGAGTAGTTTTGATCACCACAAAAAAGGGTAAGAAAAACGAGGGAGTTGTGATTCAGTATAACAACAACCTGGTATTTGGACAATCAATCGGAATACCGCATATGGAAAATTCGTTGATTTTTGCTACCGTTTATAACCAGGCTGCTGTAAACGCAGGAAGCCCTCCACAATATCCTGACGAACAAATGGAGCGGATCAGGGGATTCATAGAGGGAACTTATACAACCGAATACGATCCTAATAAACCCACGGCTTCTGTATTTGATGGAAGACGCATAGGTAATGCCAGTTACGATTGGCCTCACATTTTGTTCAAAGACCATAAGTTTGACCAAAGACACAATATTGCTGTAAGTGGCGGCAGTGACAAAAGCCAGTACTATGTTTCACTGGGATACTTTAACCAGGATGGCTTTTACGGTGTTGGCTACGACGATTACAAACGATATGATGTTCTGGCAAATCTATCTACCCAGGCCACCAAATGGCTTAAGTTTAATTTAAGTTCAAAATACTCGAATACGAGTACCGACTATCCAATCGGGATAACTACTGTTGAGAGGAGATATAT
>CAMPJQ010000658.1 GCA_946886925.1 uncultured Terrimonas sp. | reverse complement strand
AACATATAGTTATAACGACCTTCTTAAGGATATGGCTCCTAAATAATTACATCATTTTAAAAGCATATATAAAAAATCCTCCAGAAACTATGATGCCTATCAGAAAAATGGTATAGGTAATTCTTAGTAAAGTGTATTTTTTGTTAAGCACCTTACCAAGGAAATAAAGATCCTTAATCATAGAGCCATACAGATAATCCCTGTCCTTCATCATTTCGTTTACTGCCCATTCATATTCCTCAAGCGGCATTTTATAAAAGTTGCCAAAAAAGAGCAGGTTTACTTTTTTATCTTCTATATCCTTACGGGTAAAAGTACCGCTGGTAACTTTTGGCCTTGTGGAAAGGATTGCAAAAATTATACTTATTACCGAAAAAATCATCATTACCAGTGTTGGGGTTACAAGATGTGCATTACTGGGGCTGTCAAGTTTGGGTATAAGCGTGGTTAGGGCTATAGATATTATAATAGCATTTACCGAAAGTAGTATGTTTGCTTTACTGTCGGCTATTTCACTAAGGCGTGTATGATTGTTAAGCGTAACTCTAAACATGGTATCAATACCCCTATCCGGCCTTTCAAGCTTTTCAAGCTTTTTCTTATTTATTTTTTCTTTAGATGTTTTTTTCTCACCACCCTCCTGTTTAGAAATTATTGCCTGCAACTCGGCTATGTTTGCTTCCTTCAGCGGCTGAAGTTTCTGCTGTGCATAATTGGTATAAAAATGATGCTTTTGTATCAGAACGCTTCTGTTAAGTACCGCCCATTCAAGATCGGTAAACTGTTTGTTATGGGTTATTTTCCATTCTGCACGCAGCAGTTCAGAAAGCGCACAGTAATTTTTATCTGAAAAATGAGAGCAGTCGGCATCCTTCATAATGCATTCTGTGAGTGTTTGCGGCTCTACACCCAGTTTAGTAACCTTAATAAGGTTTATAATATTGTTAATTCTCTCGTCAGGATAGTTGTTCTCCTTTAAAAACTTTTGGGCTATCACACTGCTTTTTTCCTCATGCTCATCATGACCCTCTACGTAACCGGTGTCATGAAACCATGCGGCAAGTATAATTTCTTCAGTTTCAGACTCACTAAGCCCTTCTTCATAAGAAATTAATTTAGCATCATTAACCACACGAAGCGTATGATTAAAATTATGATAAATATAATCGGGAGATAACTTATCTTTGAATAGGCTGAAAACGTAAGTTTCGGCTTTTTGTACAATATTCATGCGTATGAAATTAACAATACCAAATTATGAAATTCTTTTCGGTTAACATTGGGCCGGGGAGAAATATTAAACTCATAATCACTCTTTTTATTGTGATTATAGCATCCTCCTGCGCCACATATAGCCCTCAGTATGGCAAAAACATTGAAAATGGTGCTATTGCAGTTACAACAGACATACCTGTGTCGCACCGTTTTGTACTTGTAGGTGATGCCGGACTGGCCTCACAGCAACAAACACAGCAGCTACTGGGAGCAGTAGGTAATAAGCTTAAAAGCTCAGGAAAGAATACAACGCTTATTTTTTTAGGAGACAATATTTATCCGCATGGAATGCCTGCAGAAAAAGGTACTGAAGCGCGCGAAACTGCAGAAAAAGCACTTACAGCACAGCTTGAATTATCCAAAACATTTGATGGAAGAATCCATTTTATACCAGGCAACCACGACTGGTATAGCGGACTTAAAGGCCTGGAAGAGCAGGAAGACTTTGTAAAAGACTACCTTAAGGTAAAAAAATCCTATCTGCCCGGCGACGGCTGTGCCATAGATGATATAGATGTTAGTGATGATATAGTACTTGTAGTGATTGACAGCGAATGGTTTCTTGAAGATTGGGATGATTACCCTACCATGAATGACGACTGTGATATAAAAACACGTGAAGGGCTTTTTCTTGAACTGGAAAGCCAGCTCAATAAAAATCAGGACAAAACTGTTATACTGGCCATACACCACCCCTTAATGAGCAACGGCGCTCATGGTGGCTATTATTCCGCAAGAAAACATATTTACCCTTTTGCAAGCAATATCCCTTTGCCGGTCATAGGGTCTTTAATCAATTTTATAAGAAAAACATCCGGGGTTAGCCCCGAAGATCTACAGGGAAAGCAATACCGCATACTAAGTAATCGTGTAAAGACCCTGATACAGGGCAGGGATAATGTAATTGTCGTTTCTGGCCACGACCATAACCTGCAATACATACACAGGGATAATATATATCAGATTATTAGCGGAGCTGGCTCAAAAGCCGAAGCTGCAAAAGCAGTAGGACCGGATGATTTTACCTATGGCGGGCATGGTTATGCAGTACTGGATGTATATGATAAGGAAAATGCCCGGGTAACCTATTTTTCTGTTGAAGATGGCAAAGAGAAAAAAGTTTTTGAGCAGTATATTACACGACCCGAAGATACACAGCATCTTTCTGAAGAATATTCAGAAAACAACCCTGAAATAATAACAACTTCTGTCTATACACCGGAAATGACCAATAAAAGCGGCTTTTATAAATTTCTCTTTGGTGATTACTACCGCGATTATTACAGCTTACCGATAGAGGTTAAAGTTGCATCGCTTGACACCCTTTACGGAGGCCTCAAGCCAGTAAGAGAAGGTGGCGGGCACCAAGTCGGTTTCATTAAGGCTGGAAGATAAAAATGGTAAAGAATATAT
>CAMPJQ010000657.1 GCA_946886925.1 uncultured Terrimonas sp. | reverse complement strand
TTCAGCGGAAGTAAGTGTACGGTCATAAACCACCAGTTCATCTACCAGCCCATCCTTAAAACCCGTGCCTCTCCAGTCGGCGCCTACCTGCAGCCCCGGCTGCTCCCCGTTGGTAAACATAATATCCTTATACAGGTTGTCCTTTTCCGTTACCATGGCTACTTCACTCCCGTCCATAAATAATTTTAGCCCTTTCGCTTTGCCGGAGCCATCATAGGTAACCGTTAGCTGTATCCATTTTTCTTTTGGCAGCGATGCTTCGCTCACCTTTAAAATATTATTGTATGGCCAGGTATGCGCCATTAAAATTTCGGCCTTGTCTTTTTTTATATTCAAAAAATACCCGCGGAAATTATAGGTGATATCGCCGCTTCCTTTATGAAAGATGACGCCTTTGCTCAGATCCTTTGGAATGTTAACCCACACGCCAATGGTAAAAGGTTGAAAGCGGTTGAAAATACCCACTTCCCCCAGCTTCAGCACATCATCGCCATTCGATTTGAATGCATTGCCTGTGCGGCCGGGAACAAGCACCGGCTCAATTGTTACACCTTTATCTTTAGGATTTGCTTCGTTTATAAAGACACCCTTCACAAGCTTATCAAATGTAAAATGAGCCTGTATTCCTTTTTTTAAATCAAAGGGGATGGTATTGGCTGTGCTTAATTTCCACTGCTCGAAATCTGCTTTTTCACTTTCAGCGATCGTATGCAGTTCCGCGGTTAAACTGTTTTCCTTTTTACTGAGATAAGCGATAACGGAATCCTGTTTTGCATCAGTTAACAGCAGGGTGGGAACAGGCATAGCATTGTCCCATGATATTTGTCCCGCTTCATCTACATTATTAAAGAAACTATACAGGCTATAAAATTCTTTTTGAGATATGGGATCGAATTTATGATCGTGGCAGCGGGCGCAGCCTATGGTCAATCCCATTAAAGCGGTACCCACGGTGCTGGTACGGTCTACCACGTATTCATTTCTGAATTCTTCATCTACAATACCGCCTTCCATATTTTGAGCGTGGTTCCGGTTAAATGCAGTAGCGATCTTTTGTTCGCGGGTAGCGTTGGGTAGCAAATCGCCTGCCAGTTGCCAGGTAACAAAGCGATCGAAAGGCATGTTTTCATTAAATGATTTTATCACCCAGTCGCGCCAGGGCCACATCGGCCGGTACCGGTCAACAGTATACCCGTGCGTATCAGCATACCTGGAAACATCAAGCCAGTCTATTGCCATTTTTTCGCCATAGTGAGGAGACTGCAATAAACGTTCCACCACTTTTCCATATGCATCCGGCGAATGATCTGCAATAAAAGCATTTGTTTCCTCTATAGTAGGTGGCAAACCGGTAAGGTCTAATGTTACCCGCCGCAATAAAGTTTCTTTATCCGCCTCCGGCGAAGGCTGTAAGTTGCTTTCTTCCAGCTTCTGCAATACAAAAGCATCTATCTCATTCTTAACCCATTGTTTATTTTTCACTTCAGGAACAGCAGCTTTTTCGGGTGCAATAAATGCCCAGTGCGGTTTATATTCAGCCCCCTGCTCAATCCATTTGATCAGAATTGCCTTTTCATAATCTGTCAATTTCCTGTTAGATCCTTTCTTGGGCATCATCATCTCTTCATCGCTGGTGGTAATGCGATGATACAACTCACTCCTGCCCAATTTACCCGGAACAATTGCACGTTTACCATCCTTTAATGCCGCTAAAGCGCCTTCCCTGGTGGAAAGATTCAAGCCCGCCTTTTGGCCCTGGTTCTTGTCCGGGCCATGGCATAAAAAACATTTGTCTGAAAGGATCGGCTTAACATGCAGGTTAAAGTCAATATGATCCGGCAACGACTTATCCAGCTTTGCTATGGAAGCCGGCTTGTCAACAGCGCTTGTGTTGATAAAGAAAAAACCGCCAATAAGCAGTACGCCAATAATCAGGGTAATTTTACCAGGAACTTTCTTTTTCATATTTAAAGCAGGCAAAAGCTTCCGCAACAAAATATTATTTTCAGGTATGAAACCAGACAGGTGTAAAGATAATCATTAAAAAGGGTTTATCGGTTACCGGAGCCATCTTTCGCGAAACCTGTTTGGAAGGCATTCATTTTTATTTTACATTTATCTTTCACGCCCGGCGGAAAGGTTTTATTTGTTTTTTGTGATTTGGTTCTGGTGCTTTGTATTTCCTTCGAATTTCGTCCCGCACGTGCAAAACGACTTCGGTTTTTGTAAGTAGCAAAGTCCGTAAAGAAAATCATAACATTGATAATATGAAATTATATCTCTTTTCTCTCCTGGTTACAACTTTAAGCTACACTTCATCCTTCGCCCAGGGACCTCCAGCCAATTATGATGAATTAGCAATCCCTTCCTATACCCTGCCCGATCCGTTGATCTCTCCTAATGGGAAAGCGATCACAACCGTTAAGGATTGGGAACGCAAACAAAGACCCTATATTTTAAAATTATTTACAGACAATGTGTATGGAAAAATACCTGCCAAACCTGCAGGCATGCATTTTAAGGTTACGGAAACAGACGATGCTGCGCTAAATGGAAAAGCAATACGGAAACAAGTCACTATTTATTTTGCCGCAGGAGACGATGCTCCTTCGATGGACCTGCTTTTGTATTTACCTAAAACAAATAAACCTGTGGCAGTATTTGTGGGGTTAAACTTCGGCGGCAATCATACCT
>CAMPJQ010000656.1 GCA_946886925.1 uncultured Terrimonas sp. | reverse complement strand
GCAAATTGCATTTGTATGATTGCCTGCGTGCCAATAAATCACTGGCCGCCTGGGGTATAGAAGGCCGCGTACCGTTTTTGGATAAAGAATTTATGGATGTGGCTATGCGGTTAAATCCTGTTGACAAAATGGCGAAAGATGGCAAAATGGAAAAATGGATCCTGCGCAAGGCTTTTGAAGATTACCTGCCGGAAAGCATTGCCTGGCGGCAGAAAGAACAGTTTTCCGATGGTGTAGGGTATAGCTGGATTGATACGCTCAAAACTGTTGCCAGCCTCAAAGTTACGGATGAGCAGTTAGCGAATGCCAGGTACCGGTTTCCTATTAATCCTCCTATGTCGAAAGAAGAATATCATTACCGTTCTATATTCAGTGAACATTTTCCGTCGGATGCAGCAGCAGCATGTGTACCATCTGTGCCATCTGTAGCCTGCAGCACACCCGAAGCGCTGGCCTGGGATAAATCTTTTCAAAATATGAATGATCCATCCGGGCGTGCAGTGGCAAACGTACACAACATGGCGTATGAAGAAAAGTAGGTAAAAGCAAGTCCGAAGCCGGGAGTGCGAAATCCGAAAGACAATACAGGGCACCAGGTGTCAAAAAGCAGGAAACAAACTTGTCTACCGGCAGACAGGCCTGTGCGCTGTGGCAGATCAATTTCAAATCCTAAGTCTGAAACTCCAATCCAAAGCGAATACAACCGTAAACCACAAACAATAAACTGAAAATAAAAATCCCACGCTATGAATACGAAGAAGGCAGTCAGCAGTCCGCTATGAGCAGAAAAGAAGTATTCATCTTATCGTTAGCGGTTACCAATCTGATAGCCGACCGCTCATACCTGATACCGGTTTACTCAGGCAAAACAGGTCCATAATGCAACTTCTTTCCCATTTGACTTTTGTTGGGAAAAAGAATGTCGTGGGCGGTTTCATATCCTTCGTTTGCTACCTGGTTAAGCATATGCCTTTCTTTATAGCGGCGGGCAGCATATACAATGAATCCGGCCAAGAAACCGACGGCTACAGCAGCAAGAATTTTATCTGTCTTTTTCATTCAATATCTTTTTACAAAGATAAAACTGCAAAACATATACCATATTAAATGGTGTTAATATATATACAAGAATTCGTTGCATTCAAAAAGAGTAGGGGTGGTTTTCATGACCATCATTTCTTAAAAATAAAAAGTAATTTCGCAATGAAACATTAAGCAACAAAAAAATTATCTGCAAGGAAATGTATGCCCCCAAACTGGGTAATTTTCGCAATTTAAGCAATGATGACAACTCAATTAGCGCAGCTTTCGCAAACCCTGGAAGGTGAATTCTATAACGATATAACCATAAGAACATTATATGCAACCGACGCCTCAGCTTACCGCGAAATGCCTCTGGCGGTTGCCATACCCAGGACAATAGCCGATATTAAAAAATTAATCTCATTTGCCAATGTGCAAAAAACTTCTCTGATACCCCGAACGGCCGGTACCTCCCTTGCGGGACAGGTGGTAGGCAATGGTATAGTAGTGGATGTATCAAAATACTTTACCCAAATACTTGAATTAAATACAACCGAAAACTGGGTTCGTGTTCAGCCTGGCGTTATAAGGGATGAACTGAATCTTTTTCTTAAACCCTATGGTTTATTTTTCGGGCCTGAAACCTCTACAGCCAACAGGGCAATGATCGGAGGCATGGTGGGCAATAACTCTTGCGGTTCCAATTCTGTAATTTACCGCAGTACACGGGAACATTTGATTGAAATAAAAGCATTGCTGAGTGATGGATCCGAAGCTATATTTAAAGCTATGGATATAGAAGCTTTTCATGCCAAATGTGAAGCGCCCACGCTGGAAGGCAAAATTTACCAAAACATCCGAAGCTTATTAAGCAACTACGAAACACAGGAGGAGATCCGTAAGGAGTTTCCCAAAAAAACTGTGGAAAGGAGAAACACGGGTTATGCTGTGGATATGTTAATGGATACCGCGCCTTTTACTGCAGGTGAAGAAGATTTTAATTTTTGCAAGCTCATTGCCGGATCCGAAGGCACATTGGCCTTCATAACTGAAATTAAATTAAATGTGGTTCCTCTGCCTAAGGAATCCGGGTTGTTGTGCGTACATTTTAATACTATAGATGAGTCACTAAGAGCAAATTTGATAGGACTGAAATACCGTCCTTCGGCAAGCGAATTAATAGATCATTATATTCTTGAATGTACAAAAGACAATATTGAGCAACGTAAAAACCGTTTTTTTGTGCAGGGCGATCCGGGCGCAATACTCGTAATAGAATATACCCGCGACACAAGAGAAGAAATTACTGACATTGCTAAAGAAGTAGAAGCGGAAATGCGGGCAGCCGGACTGGGCTATTATTTCCCTTTATTGTTTGGTGATGATACCAAAAAAATATGGACGTTGAGGAAAGCCGGGCTGGGCTTATTGAGCAACCTGCCAGGTAGTGACAAGGCTGTGCCGGTAATTGAAGATACCGCGGTAGATGTAAATGATCTGCCTGCCTATATCCGGGAGTTTAATGAAATCCTTAAAAAGTACAACCTCTATTCCGTGCATTATGCGCATGCGGGCAGTGGAGAAATACATCTGCGTCCTATCATTAACCTGAAAACCAAGGAAGGGAATCTCCTGTTCCGTACCATTGCCGAAGAAATAGCCACGCTGGTAAAAAAA